>JAJDFZ010000030.1 GCA_030269625.1 Oxalobacter sp. OttesenSCG-928-P03
GTCAGCGATATAGTCACCGTTATACGCGTCTTCGGGCCATCCGGCGTCACCGGGTTTCAGCCCGCGTGCGCGAGCCTGGACAGAACGTGCCAGATTTTCGATCTGGACACCGGCATCATTGTAATAAAATTCGCGGGAGACTTCATAACCCTGTGATTCAAACAGGGATGAAAGGGCGTCACCCAGCGCGCCCTGCCGCCCGTGTCCGACATGCAGCGGACCGGTCGGATTGGCCGATACAAATTCAACCATGACTTTCCGGCCATCACCACTATGCCCGCGGCCATAGTTTTCCTTTTGATCCATGATGATTTTGATGACAGCCTGCTTGGCGGCCGGAGTCGTCTTCAGATTGATAAAGCCGGGCCCCGCAACTTCAGCGGATTCGATCAGGCCGTCACGGTCAGGCGCGGCCAGCACACCGCTGACAATAGCTTGAGCGAGATCACGCGGATTCTTTTTCAATGGCTTTGCCAGCTGCATGGCGATATTGCATGCGATATCGCCGTGTGAGGGGTCACGTGGACGTTCAAGCGAGATGGCAGGATGAAGGTCCGAGTCACCGAGCAGGGGAGTCAGGGCTTTTTCAAGCAGATGAATGATTTGCTGTTTCTGTTGTTCTAGCATGGAAATAGGCGCTGATGTTCGTTGGTGCGAATGGCAGCAATAATTTTAATGCAGGGGTTGAAAGCGAATCATTATAATCCGCCTTTCTCAATAAGGTCTCGTTTTATAAAGGGAAAGATGAAATTTAATGGGTGATCTGCGCCGTTTTGCCGGGATACGGAAAAAAAGGGGCTGTCGTCTGTTTGCGGCAGCCCCTGGTTCTTTCCATCATTACCGCTATTGGTTATTTTCAGGCTTTGGTTTTTTCTTCCAGCGTTCCTTGGCTTTGTCACGCCACTGTTTTGGAGAGGTTTCGGCGTCGAATATTTTCTGCTGTTCCGGCGTCAGTGTGGCATAGAAGGTTTTGAGTGCAGCTAACTGCGCTTCCATGCGAGCCTGGCGCTCTTTCATCAGATCCAGCATTTTCTGCATGCGATCCGGGGCTGGCATGCTGTCGAAATCCGGCCGCTCGCCGCGTTTTTGCAGCGTCATGTTTTTCATGGTGGCATCAGTGTAGGTTTTCCAGGCACCTTCCTGATTGGCGGTCAGCTTGAGCTTGTCATGCAGTTCGGCATGCTTCTTTGTCATGAATTCATTCCAGCGTTCTGCATTGCGCCCGTCTTCCGCATATCCGGGGCCATATTCTCCCGGAGGCGGAGCTGCCAGAGCAGTTGCGGAAAATCCTGCTGTGCCGACGCAGAGTGCGGCAGCAATGGCCATAAGCGGCCTGTTCCATTTTTTCATTGTGCATCCTTTCATGTGGTTGAGAGTAAAAAGGCAGGTTCAGTATAAAAAGAGAAACCGGCTTGCACAAAACGGATTCCTCAATCCGAATGTAACAATTTGTGTTTGTCTGAGTATGATCAAAGGCCTTTTTGTGAGGAAGCGTTCGGAAAAGCAAAAAACATTTTGTTGCAAATGGCTCAGCCCTGAAGCGCTGTGTTATAAAAGAAAAGCCCGGGATCAGCAGATCCCGGGCTTTTGTATTTCGGAGAGCTCCGTCTTATTCTTCGTAACGGTTTACCAGACGGCCAACACCATCAATGATCACTTCCACTGTGCTGCCCGGACGCATGGAGCCGACGCCAACAGAAGTGCCGCATGAAATGATATCGCCGGGCTCAAGGGTCATGTCGTGTGAAATCATGCTGACCAGTTTTTGCGGTGTAAAGACCATGTCGCTGATCGGGTAATTCTGGCGTTCGTCACCATTCAGAATGGTTTTGACAACCAGTTTGTTCGGGTCGATGCCGGTTACGATGCCGGGGCCGAATGAGCCAAAGGTATCAAAGCCTTTTGCCCGGGTCCACTGGGCAAAAGTCGGGTCTTTTTGGATGATTTCACCGGCGGTGACATCATTGCTGCAGGTATAGCCAAAGATATAGCTGTCCGCTTCGGCTTCCGAGACTTCCTTGCAGCGTTTGCCGATAACGATGGCCAGCTCGCCTTCATAGACGACCTTGCCATCGTATGACTTGGGTTTTTTGACGGCGTCACCATCGCCAATGAATGCGGTACCCGGCTTCAGCAGATAGAGTGGTTCGGTCGGAACGGGCGAGCCAAGACGGGCGGCCAGTGCATTGAAGTTATTCCATAAAAGGATCATCTTGCTGGGAACACAGGGTGTCAGCAGCTTCACATCCGCGCGGTTGACCGTCTGGCCGGTCGCGGTCGGATTGTCGAACATATTGCCGGTATATACCGCAATGGTGTCTCCTTCCATCAGGCCAAAACCGATCTGGGAACCCTGCTCAAATCGTACCCAAGATTTCATTTTTTCTCCTTTGTATGTGAATGAATCAAATTGTATTAAACAGATGTTATTTCCCGGATTACATGCAGGAAATCATGATGTCGCCGAATTCGGAGGTCGAGACTTCATCTGCATCATCCATCAGGCGCGCAAAATCGCTGGTAACGCGTTTTGAGGCAATGGCTTTCTGCATGGAATCAATCACGATATCGGCGGCTTCGGTCCAGCCCATATGGCGCAGCATCATTTCAGCGGAAAGGATGAGCGAGCCCGGATTGACATTGTTTTTCCCGGCCATTGAAGGCGCTGTGCCGTGTGTTGCCTCAAAGATGGCAACGGAGTCGGAAATATTGGCGCCCGGCGCAATGCCAATGCCGCCCACCTGTGCTGCCAGTGCATCAGAAATGTAATCCCCGTTCAGGTTAAGGGTTGCCAGGACACTGAATTCATCCGGACGCAGCAGGATTTCCTGCAGGAAGGCATCAGCCAGCACGTCCTTGATAACGATGTCCTTGCCATTATTCGGGTTTTTGAGGGTGCGCCAGGGGCCTTTGCCAATGACTTCCGCCCCGAATTCTTCCTGTGCCAGTTCGTAACCCCAGTCACGGAAACTGCCCTCGGTGAATTTCATGATGTTGCCCTTGTGCACCAGGGTAACCGACGGGCGGTCATTGTCGATGGCATACTGGATCGCCTTTCTGACCAGGCGTTCGGTACCTTCCTTTGATACCGGCTTGATGCCGATGCCGGATGTGCCGGGGAAGCGGATCTGGTTGACGCCCATTTCCTTTACAAGAAAATCGATGACCTTGTTGGCTTCGGCAGAGCCCTCTTCCCATTCAATGCCGGCATAAATGTCTTCGGTGTTTTCCCGGAAAATGACCATGTCGGTTTTTTCCGGTTCACGGAGCGGGGACGGAACACCATCAAAATAACGAACAGGGCGCAGACAGACATAAAGGTCAAGCTGCTGGCGCATGGTCACATTCAGTGAGCGGATGCCGCCGCCGACAGGCGTGGTCAGCGGGCCTTTGATGGAGATGACATATTCTTTAAGTGCCTGCATGGTTTCATCAGACAGCCAGACATTGTCTCCGTAGATCTTGAGTGATTTTTCACCCGCATAGACTTCCATCCATGCGATTTTGCGCTTGCCGCCGTAGGCTTTGGCAACCGCAGCATCAATGACTTTGCGCATCACAGGCGTGACATCAATGCCGATGCCATCTCCTTCGATAAAAGGGATGATCGGGTTATCAGGCACATTCAATGAAAAATCGGCATTGACGGTGATTTTTCCGCCGTTTGCCGGAACCTGAATATGTTGGTACATGACTGTCTCCGAATAAAACAAGGGTTAATACATGAGGCAACGCCCCGGCAGGTGCCGTTTCCTATACAACGGCACCATCATTGTTGCTTTTTTCCCTGACCGGCTTGATCAGGTCTTCCCGCTTGATGCCCAGGCGCATGGCAATGGCCGCGGCAACGAAAACGGAAGAGTAGATGCTGAACACAATGCCGATGGTCAGTGCGATGGCAAAGTTGTGCAGGGTCGGGCCGCCAAAGAAAAGCATGGCCAGCACCATGGTTTCCGTGCTGCCGTGTGTGATCATCGTGCGGGAAATAGTGCGGGTGATGGCATTGTTGATGACTTCGGTGACCGAGGCGCCGCGCATGGTCCGGAAGTTTTCACGGACACGGTCAAAAATAATGACGGATTCATTGACGGAGTAACCCAGCACCGCCAGTACCGCCGCCAGCACCGAGAGGGAAAACTCCCACTGGAAAAAGGCAAAAAAGCCCAGAATAATGACCACGTCATGCAGGTTGGCCAAAACGGCGGCGACACCGTACTTCCATTCAAAACGGAAGGCCAGGTAAATAATGATGCCGATAACGACCAGGGAAAGCGCCATGAGACCGTCATGGGTGAGTTCGTCCCCGATCTGCGGGCCGACAAACTCCACCCGCTTGAGTTCGACATCCGGGTTTTTCGCCTTGAGTGCCGCTACCAGTTTGTCGCTCAGTTCAGCCGAGGTAATGTCCTTGCTGAGCGGCAGGTTGATGATGACATCCTGGGCGCGCCCGAAATTCTGAACCTGAAAATCTTCTCCGATATTCAGTCCGGCTACGGTTGTACGGATATCGGCCAGGTCAGCGGCCTGGGCATAGCTGACTTCAATCGCGGTGCCGCCCGTGAATTCATTGGACAGGTTCAGTCCCTTGTAAAAGAGAAAGAAGACCGCCGCAACAAAGGTAGCAATCGAAATGAGATTGAAAATCAGCGCATGGCGCATGAAAGGGATGTCTTTTTTTATTCGGAAGAATTCCATGGTGAATTCCGTAATATCAGGTCAATAACAATAAAATCAGGCGGGTCTGGTCACACATCAGTCTTCATCCGGTTTCCATACCTGACCGATGGACAGGGAATCAATCCGCTTTCTGCCATACCACAGGTTGACGAAACCGCGCATCACGAAAACAGAAGAGAAAAGCGAGGTCAGAATGCCCAGAACGTGAACAACCGCAAAGCCGCGAATCGGGCCGGAACCCAGCATTAGCAGCGCCAGACCGGCAATCAGGGTGGTGACATTGGAATCCAGAATGGTCGCCCAGGCATGGGAAAAACCGCTGGAAATGGCCATCTGAGGCGATAATCCCGCTCGCAGCTCTTCCCTGATGCGTTCATTGATCAGCACGTTGGAGTCAATTGCCATACCCAGCGTCAGCGCCAGTGCAGCAATACCGGGCAGGGTCAGGGTGATCTGCATGAGGGAAAGTACGGCAATCAGCATCAGGACGTTGACCGTCAGTGCCAGTACGCTGAAAAAGCCGAAGAGCGTGTAGTACACGATCATGAAAGCGGCAACAGCCAGAAAACCGTACAGGGTGGATTTGAAGCCCATTGCAATGTTTTCCGCGCCGAGTTGCGGCCCAATGGTGCGCTCTTCGACGATTTCCATCGGGGCGGCAAGAGAGCCGGCGCGCAGGAGAAGGGCCAGGTCGGTTGCCGCCTGGGCGCTTTCCATGCCGGTAATCTGGAATTTCGACCCGAGCTCATCACGAATGTTGGCAACGGTCAGGACTTCCCCCTTGCCTTTTTCAAAAAGCACAATAGCCATCAGCTTGCCGATCTTGCCACGGGTGCCCTGGCGCATCCTGCGCCCGCCATCACCATTCAGGTCAATAGCAACCGCTGCCGACTGGTATTGGTCAAACGTGGGGGCGGCGTTGGCAATATATTCGCCGGTGATAACCGGATCCTTGTAGAGAATGACAGGGGTACCATTGCCGACGGTATACAGTTCCGAGCCGAAAGGCACCGCCACCGTCATTTCCGTGCCGCGGACGACGGATTCATCGACCATGCGCACTTCCAGTGTCGCTGTGCGGCCAATAATATCCTTGGCTCTTGATACATCCTGTACGCCGGGCAACTGAACCACGATACGGTCAGCGCCCTGGCGCTGGATAACCGGTTCGTTCACACCCAGTTCATTGACCCGTTTGGATAGGGTGGCAATATTCTGTTTGAGACTGTTTTCCTGTGTCTCTTTGAGCATGTCCGGACGAAGTGCTAGGGAGAGCCGGTTTTCCGGGCCGGGCAATTCTTCGATCATGACTTCCTGAACCTGCCGGGAAATCAGGTCTTTCGCGCGGCTCCGGGTTTCCTGATCGGCAAACTGCATCTCGATTTTATCGCCTGCGCGAGTCAGGTTGGAGTAGCGGATACCCTTTTCGCGCAACTGGCCGCGAAGTGCGGACTGAATGCCCTGCAGCCGTGAATTGATGGCGGCCTTGACGTCGACTTTCATCAGGAAGTGAACACCCCCCCTCAGGTCAAGGCCCAGATACATGGGCAGTGCCTTGATGCTTTGCAGCCATTGCGGGGTATTCGAGATCAGGTTGAATGCAATACTGTATGTCGGGTCTGACGGATCGGGATTCAGCCGGCGCTCCAGCAGTTCCTTGGCCTTGAACTGGGTATCGGTGTCAGTAAAACGGGCGCGGATCGTCTGGTGAACACCGCTGGTTTCGTAATAGATGCCATCGGTTGTGATGTCCTCGTTTTTCAGAATGCGCTCAACCTGCTGCATGAGGCCGGTATCAACCTTGATGGTTGACTTGACGCTGCTGATCTGGACAGCGGGGGATTCGCCAAAGAAGTTCGGTACGGTATAAATAATGCCGAAGAGGACGGCAACAAGGATAATCAGGTATTTCCAGAGAGGATAGCGATTCATGGTGATTGCGCTTTTATATCTAGGTCCGGGCGATAAGGCTTGGCCCGAACCTGGTGACAGATCCGGGCGGGTCAGTTGTTAAAGAGATTCAAGCGTGCCCTTGGGCAACAGGGCAACAACGGCTGCTTTTTGCACGAAAACTTCCGCGCCGCTGGCCATCTGCATCGATACATGGTTTTCAGATACCTTGGTTACGGTGCCCAGCAGGCCGCCGGATGTGACAATCTCATCGCCTTCTGCGAGAGCTTCGACCATGTCCCGCTGTTCTTTCTGTCTTTTCTGCTGGGGACGAATCATCAGAAAGTACAGCACAACAAACATCAGAACAAGAGGCAGATAGCCGCCGATGCTGTCCATGCTGAATCCGGACGCAGCAGATTGCGCATAGGCATTCGAAATGAACATGTAAACTCCAGATCATTGTTTTGGGTAACATGCGATTTTAGCACTGGCGGATGCGTTTGCCATCCATTTTTGCCCATTTTGATACACATGATTGTGTAAAATCAGGCGAGGACGCAACTCCCGGTACAGTTTGTCCTTGCCGCAGGCTGAAAACCGGCGGGCAACAGGGAGCGGGCAGGCAGGTGCGTTTTCCCGTGAGGTGCCGTAATGATCAGATGCCCCGATTGCGCTCGGCATGGAACGTGCTGACAAATTCGGCAAACCGGTCATTTTCGATGGCCGTGCGCATTTCCTGCATCAGTTGCAGGTAATAATGCAGGTTGTGAATCGTGGACAGCCGGGCGCCCAGTATCTCGCCCGTCCGGTTCAGGTGGTGGATATAGGCCCGCGAAAACTGGCAGCAGGCATAACACTGGCAGGTTTCATCCAGCGGCATATCATCCTCCTTGTATCGGGCATTCCGGATTTTGATGTCGCCAAACCGGGTAAAGAGCCAGCCGTTTCGGGCATTTCGTGTCGGCATGACGCAATCAAACATATCAATGCCGTTTGCCACCCCCGCCACCAGGTCTTCAGGTGTTCCGACGCCCATCAGGTAATGCGGTTTTTCCCTGGGAAGCTGCGGCCCGATATGGGAAAGGATTCGCAGCATTTCTTCCTTGGGTTCGCCGACAGACAGGCCGCCGATAGCCATGCCGTCAAATCCCATTTCATTCAGGGCGGCCAGCGATTCATCGCGCAAGTCGGTAAACATGCCGCCCTGCACAATACCAAAAAGGGCATTCGGATTGGCGTGAGAATCAAATTCGTCCTTTGAACGCCGTCCCCAGCGCAGGGAAAGCTGCATGGATCTGGCGGCTTCATCTCTGGTTGCAGGGCGCTCATCAATCAGGTATGGCGTGCATTCGTCAAATTGCATGACGATATCGGCATTTAAGGCATGTTGAATCTGCATGGAGATTTCCGGCGAGAGAAAAAGACGGCTGCCATTGACCGGAGAGGCAAAGCGGACCCCTTCTTCACTGATCTTGCGCATGGCGCCCAGCGAAAAAACCTGGAATCCACCCGAATCGGTCAAAATAGGGCCTTCCCATCCCATGAAACGATGGAGACCACCGAATTTTTCGATGACATCTGTTCCGGGGCGCAACCAGAGATGGAAGGTATTGCCCAGGATGATCCGGGCGTCGATTTCCTTCAGTTCGAGAGGCGACATGGCCTTGACGGACCCGTAAGTGCCCACCGGCATGAAAATAGGGGTTTCAATCGTGCCGTGATTGACTTTCAGCCGTCCGCGGCGCGCATTGCCGCTGGTTTTCAGTAATTCAAATTCAAGCATGGGTTGATTCTGGTATCAGGATGGCCTGAAAAACAGGCGTTCTGCCACAAGGGATTATGTTGCGCAGTTTAACAGCATTGCATCGCCATAACTGAAAAAACGGTATTGTTTCGCAATGGCATGTGTATAGGCTTCCCGTATCCGGGCATAGCCGGCAAAAGCGGAAACCAGCATCAGCAGGGTTGATTTCGGCAGGTGAAAATTGGTGAGGAGGCGATCAACGCTGTGAAAGCGGTAGCCGGGGGTGATAAAAAGGCGTGTTTCTCCGCTTCCCGCAAGCAGTGCGCCATCCTGTGAGGCGGCTTCAAGTGCGCGCAGGCTGGTTGTGCCGACAGCGATAACCTGCCGCCCTGCCGCCCGTGTTTCCTGTATGGCGCGGGCGGTGGCTTCCGGAATGGTGTATTGTTCGGCGTGCATCTGGTGTTCGGCCAGATTTTCTGTCCGGACCGGCTGGAAGGTTCCGGCTCCCACGTGAAGGGTGACATGCGCCGTCCGGACGCCTTTTTCCTGCAGCCGGTCAATCAGCGGCGGGTCGAAATGCAGGCCGGCTGTTGGTGCGGCCACGGCTCCCGGTGTTTTGGCGTATACGGTCTGGTAGCGTGTTTCATCAAAGCCGGTTGCGCTGCGTTCGATATAGGGCGGCAGGGGCATATGGCCATACCGATCCAGGAGGGGGATGATATCCTCCGGAAAGGTCAGGCTGAAAAACTCTCCCTGCCTTTCGCCAACTTCAACATCGAATGCGTTTTCCAGGCGGATGATGGTGCCGGATTTGGGGGATTTTGAGGCACGGATTTTCGCGATGGCCTTTTTTCCATCAAAAATCCGTTCGATCAGGACTTCCAGTTGCCCGCCGGTCTGTTTTGCGCCGAAAAGGCGCGCCTTGATGACCCGGGTATCGTTAAAGACCAGCAGGTCGCCTTCCGCAATCAGGTCAACAATATCGGAAAACAGCCGGTCAGCAAGCCCCGATGACGCATCCAGCAAGCGTGAGCCGGTCCTCTCCGGCAGGGGCATCTGGGCAATCAGCCCGGCTGGCAGGTCAAAATCAAAATCAGTCAGGGTATACATTACAGCGGGAGCAGTTGCCTTCAGATGCGTTATTTTTCTTTCATGTTTTCAAACGGGGGGTGTCGGTATCCAGAGTTTTTTCCGCATGCGCGCGCCCGTACAGAGAGGTCATTTCGGCAAGATGGGCAGCATGCCAGTCTTCTACCTGGTCCCATGTGAAACGCCATTCCCAGGAGCCGGTTGGCTGCCCTGGCTCATTCATGCGGTGTGCTGAATCGAGGCCAAGTATATCCTGCATGGGCGCAATGGCATAGCTGGCAACGGAAGCAAGGGCCGTGCGGATCAGGTCCCAGTGAATCCATTCGCCGCTGACGGCAAGGTAGCGGCGGGCATAATCCCGTTCATGCTCACTGGCAGCATTCCACCAGCCGACCGTGGTGTTGTTGTCGTGCGTTCCCGTATAAACAACCGAGTCAGGCTCGTAGTTGTGCGGCAGGTAGAAGTTGTCCGGGTTATGGTCAAAGGCAAACTGCAGGACGCGCATGCCCGGCAGGTTGAGTTTCTGGCGAAGCTCAATCACTTTGGATGTGATGACGCCAAGATCTTCCGCAATGAGGTTCAGTGAGCCGAGTGCGTCTTTTATGGCATGAAAAAGCGCGGCACCAGGCCCCGGGCACCAGCGGCCGGTAATGGCTGTCGGAGCATCAGCCGGAACTTCCCAGTAGGCTTCAAACCCGCGGAAATGATCAACCCTGACGACATCGCACAGTTTCATCGTGTGCGCCATCCGGTCTATCCACCAGCGATAGTTGTCTGCGGCCACGGCGTCCCAGTCATAAAGCGGATTGCCCCAGCGCTGGCCGGTATCACTGAACTTGTCCGGCGGCACCCCTGCCACGACAAGGGGGCGTCCATGTGTGTCCAGCTTGAAAAGATGAGGGCGGGACCAGACATCCGCGCTGTTGAGTGAAACAAAAATAGGCACATCGCCGACAATCATGATGCCCTTTTCATTTGCATAGGCTTTCAGCTTCATCCATTGCTCATGAAAGCACCACTGGCAGAATTTCCAGAGATGGATATCTGCTGCATAGACTTCGGCCGTTTTACTGAGAGCATGAGGATCACGCATAGCCAGCTTTTCCGGCCAGTTTTGCCATCCCTCGCTTGTGCCGCTTCCCATGGCGTCCAGAGTGCGAAAAAGAGCATAGTCATCCAGCCAGCCGGCTTCGCTTTGGCAAAAGGCTTCAAAGGCCTCA
The DNA here is from genome assembly GCA_030269625.1 of Oxalobacter sp. OttesenSCG-928-P03. GTDB lineage: Bacteria > Pseudomonadota > Gammaproteobacteria > Burkholderiales > Burkholderiaceae_D > Oxalobacter. The sequence goes on from JAJDFZ010000030.1 coordinate 10,624, forward strand.
TAAGCCGGGCTGTCCGTCTTCTCCTGAAAACGGGCGGCCGCCATACGCAGACGCGACATGCGAAAGCGGGTAACGGCCGGGTAATCAACCCGGTGATCGTCAAAACGGTATTCAGGGGACAGTTCCTGTTTTGTCAGCCATCCTGCTTCAAGCAATTGTTCCAGGTCGATCAAAAGAACATTGCCTGCGAAAGCAGAGGGACTCATATAAGGTGAGTTGCCAACGCCCACATCCACCAGGGGCAGAATCTGCCACAGTGTTTGCTGTCCGACGCAAAGCCAGTCAACAAAATGGTAGGCGGACTGGCCAAGATCACCTGAGCCAAACGGCCCGGGCAGTGAGGTGGGGTGCAGTAAAACGCCGCTTCGTCTTGTCTGTTTCATATCGCCTCCAGTCAGGTCGGGCAGGCACAGATGTTGTCGGGGAAAACTTGAGCGATTCGCAAAATACCTTATTAATGTACAGGCTTTTTTCAGCAAAAGGGATATTTCATGTGATTTTCTGGTGCGGTTTAATTTTTTGGGCGGCTCACGTTATCATCGTGTTTTCATTCAGAATGGCGAAAAACCCGTATGTCCTCAAAAAAACCGAAAACCAGGGCCAGCCGGCTTGAGCGCCTTGGTTTGCGTTCGGACATGGATTTTGTCTTGCATCTTCCCATGCGATACGAAGATGAGACCCGTGTCGTGCCGATTCGCGAGGCGCAGTTTATGACCGGTTCTGCGCAGGTTGAGGGAGTGGTGATGTCCAGCGGGATTCAGTACCGGCCGCGCCGCCAGCTGGTTGTCAGCATTGCCGATGAAACCGGCGAACTGTTTTTGCGCTTCCTGCATTTTTATGCCAGCCAGTTAAAGCAACTGGCGGTTGGCTCGCGTGTTCGGGTCCGGGGAGAATTGCGTCAGGGTTTTTTTGGCGGGGAGATGGTTCATCCTGCATATCGGGTCGTGGCGGAAGGAACGCCGCTGCCAGCGGCATTGACACCGGTATATCCCTCAACGGAAGGGATTTCGCAAACCCAGCTGCGAAAGGAGATTGCCGCAGCGATGGCCCGCGTAAACCTGCAGGATACCTTGCCGGATACCCTGCTGATGCATTTGAATCTGCCGGTCTTTGCGGATGCTATCAGGCTTTTGCACAATCCGCCTCCGGATGTGGATGAGCATGCCCTGGCCGAGCGGACCCATCCTGCCTGGCAACGGGTGAAGTTTGATGAGCTCCTGGCTCAGCAGCTTTCCATGAAGCGGGCGCACACGCGGCGCCGCCAGCAGATAGCGCCGCAGCTTTCCGCTTCCGGCGATGTTACCAGGGGGCTTCTGGAGGCCCTGCCATTTATCCTGACCGCTGAGCAGAGCCGGGTGGTTGCTGAAATCAGTGAAAGCATGCAGAAGCCGTATCCCATGCAGCGCCTGTTACAGGGAGATGTCGGAAGCGGGAAAACGGTGGTGGCGGCGATGGCGGCGGCGCAGGCTATCGATAGCGGAACCCAGGTTGCCATGATGGCGCCAACGGAAATCCTGGCAGACCAGCATTTCCAGCGCGTGGCGGAGTGGATGGCGCCGCTGGGCGTTGATGTGGCCTGGCTGACCGGGGGCATGAAAAAGAAAGACAGGCAATCCGTGCTTTCCCGGATTGCCTCCGGCAAGGCCCGGCTGGTTATCGGTACCCATGCACTGATTCAGGATGAGGTGCATTTTGACAGCCTGGGGCTGGTCATTGTGGATGAGCAGCACCGTTTTGGCGTCGGGCAGCGCCTGATGCTCCGCAACAAGGGGGAAAGTGGCCATGACAGCGTGCCGCATCAATTGATGATGAGCGCCACACCGATTCCCCGAACCCTGGCCATGACCTACTATGCGGATCTGGATGTCTCGGTTATCAACGAATTGCCCCCCGGGCGCACTCCGGTAATAACCCGCCTGATTGACCGAAACCGGCGTGACGAGGTGATCAAGCGCATTCATGCCGCAGCCCTGTCGGGCAGGCAGATTTATTGGGTTTGTCCCTTGATTGAGGAATCCGAGACGCTTCAGTTGCAAACGGCGGTGGAGACGCATGCGGCTTTGAAGGAGGCATTGCCCGATCTGAATGTCGGGCTGGTGCACGGGCGGCTCAGGCAGGCTGAAAAGCAGGCGGTTATGGATGCCTTTGCCGGTGGCGAGATTCATCTGCTTGTTGCCACAACAGTGATTGAGGTCGGAGTTGATGTCCCCAACGCATCCCTGATGATCATTGAGCATGCCGAGCGTTTTGGCCTGTCGCAATTGCACCAGTTGCGCGGGCGTGTCGGGCGCGGCGATGCAGAGAGTATCTGCCTGCTGTTGTACCAGGCGCCGCTGGGCGAGACAGCAAAGCAGCGCCTGATGACCATGCGCGAAACCAGTGATGGTTTTGCCATTGCCCGGCGGGACCTGGAAATCCGCGGCCCGGGCGAATTTCTCGGCGCCCGGCAATCAGGTGTTGCCATGCTGCGCTTTGCTGATTTGCAAAAGGATGCGGATCTGATTGAAGCATCACAGGACATGGCCCAGGCTTTGCTGGATGAACCCGGTGAGGCGGCGCAGGCCATCGTCGAATCCCACCTGAATCGCTGGCTGGGCGGTTTTGAGGATTTTCTGAAAGCGTAGGCACAGATATGTCATCCCGCATCCTGCTTTATCTTCGCCTGATACGGATTGATAAGCCGATTGGTTATATGCTCCTGATGTGGCCGACATTGTGGGGCTTGTGGGTGGCTGCAGGCGGCTGGCCCGGCTGGCCGCTGTTTCTGATTTTTACGGCCGGCTCGGTTCTGATGCATTCAGCCGGATGCGCGATAAATGATTTTGCCGACCGAGATTTTGACCGCTTTGTCAAACGCACGAAAGACCGTCCTCTTACCGCCGGTGAGATTGCACCGTGGGAAGCGGTTATGGTTGCCGTTGTTCTCTCGCTGCTTTCTTTTTTGCTGATCCTGCGGCTGAATGCCCTGGTGCTGCAGCTCGCTGTCGTGGCGCTGGTTCTGGCGGGAACCTATCCCTGGTTCAAGCGCTTTTTTGTGGTGCCGCAGGCCTGGCTCGGCATTGCATTCGGGTTTGGCATCCCGATGGCATTTGCCGCCGTGCGGGGTGAAATCCCCATGACAGCCTGGTACCTCATGCTGGGCAACCTGTTCTGGACGCTTGCTTACGATACCGAATATGCGATGGTGGACAGGGATGATGACCTGAAAGTCGGTATCCGGACATCGGCCATTACGTTTGGTCAATATGATGTATTTGCCGTCATGCTATGTTATGCGCTGATGCTGCTGGTGCTTTTCGTGGCTGGCCTTGATGCCGGGCTGGGCGGCTGGTTTGTGGCGGGCCTGGTGGCAGCGGCAATTTGTGTGGTGTTCCAGTACAGGCTTATCCGGACGCGGGAACGGATGAAATGTTTTCTGGCGTTTCGCGGTAACAACCTGATCGGTCTGTCGTTATTTGCAGGGATACTGCTGGACTATACATTGCATTAAGGTTTATCCTATGAGTCATGCAGGTAAGACTAAAAATGAACTTTGCATGAAGACAGTTACTCGATGTTTTTTTTAACTGAATGAAAGGATGATTGAAGTCATGGATACAACAAATGAAGCAGGCAGCAAGCTGATGGGTAATCTGAGATCGATTATCCAGGATGCAGAAAAAATGCTGGAAAACAGTACGCAACAGGGAAGCGAAAGTTTTCAGAAAGCAAAGGAAAAACTGGAGTCCACGCTGGCCGATGCCAAGTTTGCCATGCGCGAACTGGAAGAGGTGGTGATCAGCAAAGCCAAAAATGCTGCCGTCTGCACGGCGGAATATGCCAAAGAACATCCCTGGCAGGCGGCTGGTGTTGTGGCGGTTATCGGCGTTATGCTGGGTATGCTGATTGCCCGTAAATAAACACCGGTTTTTTTTCGAATGGGAATCCTCAGAAATGTGACGAGAATGGCGAGCACACTGCTCGCCATCTTTCACACACGCGTCGAGCTTTTTTCGGTTGAGTTGCAGGAAGAGGCACAGCGCCTGCTTTCGTATCTCATCCTTTCCCTGATTGCGCTCTTTTGCGTGATGATGACATTTCTTCTCACGATATTCCTCGTGATTGTCCTTTTCTGGGATTCCTGGCGTATTCTGGCGATCAGCGGACTTATCGCATGCTTTGCCGGTGCAGCGATACTGATCTGGCTTGGCATTCGCAGCAGCTATCGCAAAAAACCGAGAATGCTGGCGTATACCCGCAGCGAGATTGCCAGGGATATTGAGCGGCTCAAATCAGGCGGACAGGCGGAAAAATGACTGAAAGACCCAAATCACTGTCAGAGCGCCGCGAGGAACTGATCGCGCGAAGCACTATCCAGCGAGAGCAGTTTGCCGCGCTGGTAACGGATGCCTGGCAGCCGGGTGCTGTCTCGACCGGTAAAAACATCCTGATGCAGGCTCGCCAGCGGCCTCTTTTGTCCGGTTTGCTGGCAACACTGGCTTTCCTGTTTTTCCGCCGGCATCGCCTGTTTTCCCTTGTCGCGGCCGCTGCGGTTGGTGTGCAGACCTGGTCAAGACTGTCACCTTACCTTTTGCCGTTGCTGAACCGGGTAAGGCTGTTGCTGAATAAAAGGCGCCTGAAACGGCCCTGATTTTATCCTTTACCCGGCATCCCTGCCGAATTCTTCTCCCAGTTCGACGCTTCGGGCTGCGGCGGCTTTTGCTGCAGAAATAATCAGGTCTTTTATCCGGTTTTCTTCCATGACGGACAGGGCGGCAAAGGTCGTGCCGCCGGGAGAGGTGACCCGCTCACGCAGTGTGGAAACCGGTTCGGACGATTTTTCCGCCAGTTCGCTGGCGCCACGGAATGTGGCCATAGCCAGGGACGCGGCCTGTTTCCCGCTTAGCCCTAACGCTTTTCCTGCCTGCTCAAGAGCTTCGATAAAGTAGAACACGTAGGCCGGGCCACTGCCGGATATGGCGGTAACGGCATCCAGCAGGTTTTCACTTTCAACCCACAGCGTGCTGCCGACGGCCCGCATGATGGCTTCTGCCATCTGCCGCTGTTCATCTGTCACCGCATCCATGGCAAAAAGACCGGTGACTCCCTGCCCGATCAGGGAGGGGGTGTTCGGCATGGTGCGTACAATACTGGCGTATCCCTGCATCCATCTGGAGAGGTCGGCTGTGCGGATGCCTGCGGCCACGGACAGGATGAGCTGCTGTTGTATATGGGGAAGCAGGCTGCTGACCACATCGCGAATCTGCTGCGGCTTGACAGCAAGGACCAGTACATCGTATTCAGCCAGGCCCGCATCCATAGTCGTTGACGTGGTCACGCCGAACTGGCTTTTCAGACTGCTTAACGCCTCCGGGTTCAGGTCGACAACGTGGATCTGCTCTCCCGGAGTGATTTTGCCTGCCATGCCGCCAATCAGGGCGGAGGCCATGTTGCCGCCGCCGATAAATCCGGTTTTCAACGATTTTTTCATATCAGTTTCGTGCTCCAAAAATAGCGGTTCCGATACGGACAATCGTGGCGCCTTCTGCGATGGCGGCGTCCATATCTGCGGTCATGCCCATGGAGAGGGTGTCCAGGTCATATCCGGCTTTTCGCATCTGGTTGTAGAGGTTTTTCAGCCGGCGGAATGGCTCATGCTGTTTTTCCGGCTCGTCCTCCGGTTCGGGAATGGCCATCAGGCCGCGCAGTTTCAGCCTGGGCAGATTTGAGACGGTTTTGGCCAGTTCAAAGAGGCCCTTTTCATCAATGCCGCTTTTGCTGTCTTCGTTGCTGATGTTGACCTGCAGGCAGACATTGAGTGGCGGGAGCGTTTCCGGACGCTGCTCGGAAAGGCGGCGGGCGATCCTTTCCCGGTCAATCGTGTGAACCCAGTCAAAATGGGTGGCGATGCCCCTGGTCTTGTTGCTCTGGATGGGGCCGATGAAATGCCATTCCAGCCTGAGATCCGGTGCCATTTCCCGGATCTGCTGCATTTTCCGGATGGCTTCCTGCTCGTAGTTTTCTCCGAACGCATGCTGCCCTGCGCGTGCTGCCTCGATAACGGTCTGGGCCGGGCAGGTTTTGGAAACGGCAAGCAGGCACACGGTATCCGGGCTTCGGGATGCGCTTTGTGCCGCTTCAGCAATATGGCCTTGCACAGCTTGCAAGTTGGTGCGTATTGTGGACATAATCAATCTGGTGTTTTTGCATTTTGTAACAATATCATTACGTTATATATGGCAGAATGCAAATGCATTATATGCAAACCTGCCTTTGAATGCCCAGGGCGACATGAAAAAACGGATTTTTTGCACGAGGGGAATGACATGACCTGGTTGATGTGGCTGCTGGTTTTGGTGCTGATCATTGCCGCGGTCGTAGCCAAGATAAAGCGCTCGGCCCGCATTATTGTTTTCAGGAATGAAGACGGGTTTATCCGTATGGATAACAGTGACATGCAGCGGGTCC
>JAJDFZ010000031.1 GCA_030269625.1 Oxalobacter sp. OttesenSCG-928-P03
ATCATTGCATCCAGTTGGCGGTCATCGACACGGATACCTCTTTCCTTTGCCATCTGGAGCTGTACGCTTTCAACAATCAGTCGCTCCAGTATCTGGCGTTCCAGTTCGGCGCGTGGCGGGTGAATTCCTTGTTGATTCAACCGGGTTTCAATCATGTTAACGCGCTCATCAAGTTCCTTGCGCGTAATCACATCGCTGTTGACGACCACGACAATGGAATCCACCTTAACCTGCGGCGCTGATTGTGGCGTTGCAACAGGCTGTGCCATGCAGACAGAAAGAGCGGCGGCAAACAGAATGGCAAACACAATAAATGAATGCCGGTAAACTGGCCTGAGTGAGGGGACAAAAGCGTACATGGTACAGATCCTTCGGGAAATTTGGCTAATAACCTTTATTCATCGTAAGCAGTCAGAGGGCGGTAACCCGGGATGCCTTTTCTCAGTACTTCCATTGGGTTCGAGCCTATCTTGGACATCCCTTTCAATTCCAACTGGAAGAAAAGCGCCGTGTTGGATTCTGTTGATGATGTCGCGTACCGTTGTGCAACGATCCGGCCAATCCAGCAGTCGGCGTTATATTCGACACCAAAAAGACTTTCAATGGTTTTGCTGTCCGGCAGGGAATAACTGACCTGACCCACCGCATACCAGCGCTTTCCCAGCGGCCATTGGCCGGAAATGTTGATCTGGTCAATAGCGTTGCCATATTCATCGATCGAATTACGCAGGTAGCGGTATTCGGCATTTAATACTTTTTTATCTGCAGGGCGCCATTGCAGACTGTAGTTGGCGCTGTATGTGCGGCGCGTGCTCTGATTGTACTGAACGGATGTATCGACAGCAAGTTTGGGAGTCAGAAGGCCGCTGGCCATAAGAAGCAGGTCGGAACGGTTTTCGTTGCGCTTTTCAATAGGCGAGTAAAGCGCAACCCGCTGGTCGGAAAAATAATAGCGCTGCCCGACGGTAAAGCGCATTCTTTCGGCGCCGGACTGCTCGATAAAACGGGAAGTAATGGCTGCTGTCAGGTTGTTGGCATCCGAAATGCGGTCTTCACCGACAAAACGGTTTTCTTCAAAGAGCTGCGCATAGCCGAAGCTGGGTTCACCGGAGTCAAAAACGGGATACTTGTTCTGATTGCGATACGGGGTATAGACATAAAAGAGCCGGGGTTCCAGCGTCTGGGTCATGTCAGTCCCGAAAAAGGAGGCATCGCGCTCGAAAATCAGGCCGCCGTCCAGAGAAACCGTCGGGATGGCCCGGGACATGGTCCTGTCCTGTCCGCGCTGAAGGTTTGCATCATCCAGGTCATAACTGGCGTAGTGGACAGAAGCTTTGGGGGTCAGGAAGTAACCGCTGGAAATGATCGGGAAAGAAATTTCCGGTTTGGCAACATAGCGAGTGCCACGCTGGCGGCCCAACAGTTTGTCATCGGACAGCCAGAACCGGGTGTATTGCAGGTTGGTCGTGAAGTCAAAGCCTTTTATGTCATATGCATGAGTGTTGATATTGACATAGGGTAGCCGGTCATAGCTGGGCGTGATCGGGAGTTCCTTGTCCTGCAGGACCTGGTAGCGGCTGGCACCTGCCGTAATGTTCCAGTAAGTATGGCTGTAGGATAAATATCCGTCCTGCAGCAAAAGGCGGTTTCCACTGGTGATCGGGCTTGAAAAGTCATCGGGGTAGTTGTCATCAGAAGCCTTGTTAAAGTCCCAGGCATACTTCCAGCCTGGAGCAAAGTCATGCTCGTGCTGCGATGAGATGGCGTAGCGGTCCCGTCCTGCCTCATTGTCGCTGGGCAGGTATTCAATGTAGGTTTCTCCCTTGTAGGTGTTTCCCAGATAGCGCCCATGTCCACCCAGTTGGAACCCTCGCTTGGCGATGTATTTTGGGTAGATGGTCAGGTCGTAGTTGGGGGCCAGATTGAAGTAATAAGGCGCCATCAGCTCCATACCGCCCTTGGATGTCGCTCCGATGGTGGGTGGCAGAAAACCGGATTTTCTTTCCGAGCTCAAGGGAAAGGACATGGAGGTCGCGGCAAGAATCGGCACGTTCTTGAAGTACAGGACGGGATATTTTGACTGACCGATGTTTCGGGCGGTATCAAGGTTGAGTGTTTCTGTCGAAAGATACCAGTCGGGATTTTCGCCTTCACAGATGGTATAAGTGCCATTGATGATGGTGGAGTTGTGCTCGTCTTCCAGGTCAATGCGTTCGGCCCGTCCCTGTCCACCGGTCATATCCAGGCGATACCTGGCGTGATTCAATACGCCTTCTCCGGTATCCATGTTGAACTGCGTGGACTCAGAGCGGTAGCGGTCACCATAACGCGTGATGTCCACGCTGCCGATAACTTCGACTTCATTTTCCTGTTGACGGAAAACAGCATGGTCGCCGGTGATGCGGGTTTGCCCCTTTTCCACCTCAACCAGGTAGTCCATATTCATTTCGCGATCAGGTCGCCCGGTTATCTGCTCGGCCTTGAGGATGATCGGTGCATCTTCGTCGTTTTCCAGAATGGTTTTTTTTCTGGCGGGTGTTTTCTCGGTGTCGCTATAAAAGTCAAAAGTACGTGTTTTTTGCTGTGCTGCCTGCCGGCTCTTCCCTGTCGCGAGGGTAACATCCATCTGTTTTTCATGCTCAAAGAGAGCATAGGTTTCCGGTTTTCTTGACAGTTTTTTCCGGCTTTCCGCATGGTATTCAAGGTTCAGCCCCCGCTCCGACTGATTAAGCGGTCGCGATGTATAAGTAACAGATGGCCTGTCGGGTTCTCCGGCCACAATGGTTTCCCGACGGGACAGGATATGCCTGTCGTTTCTTTTTGTGGTGGGCGGCTGATGGTCAGTCTGGTATTCCAGGTTCAGGCCGCGGTCCAGGCGGCCGGCAAGAGTGCCGTGTTGCCCGGCTGCGGGTGTATTCTGATGATCCTCTTCGGGATCGCGAGCGATCTGGTTGATCTGCGCTCCCGTTGTTATCGGCAAGGCAGAGGCGGCCAGAATCACAGGCAGTAACTGATACCAGCGAAAAACAGCAGGGCGAAAGATCATTTAAGGACAGGACCTGGATTTACGGCAAAATTCTGACGAATCAATTATTATATGAGAACTTTGTGCTTTTAAACGTAACAGAACCTTATTTCATGTCATTATCTGCTGACACCATGACTCTTTCCGATTCCCGTCTGGCCCTTTTGCATCAGTGGCTTGGCTCACTTTCCCGACACGACATTCATTCCGGCAGCATCCGGCCGGCCTCATCCGATGCGAGTTTCCGGCGTTATTTCCGTATTGATTCCGCTCATGGCAGCTATATTGCCATGGATGCGCCACCTGAAAAAGAAAAGGTTGAGCCGTTTATTCATGTTGCGGAAATTTTCGGGCAATGCGGTGTCTGCGTGCCAGAGGTTATCGAAAAAAACGTTGAGCAGGGCTTTCTGCTGCTTTCTGATCTGGGCTCCACAACCTATCTGCAGCAGTTAAATGAGGCCAATGCCCATGACATGTATCTGGATGCGATCGATTCGCTGGTGCGTATCCAGATGTCGAGCGTGCCGGGTGTGCTGCCTGAATATGACCGGACCCTGCTGCTCAACGAGTTGAAGCTTTTTCCGGAGTGGTATGTGCAAAAACACCTGGGTGTCGAGCTGTCAGAAAAACAGGCGGCAGCATTGCAGAAAATTTTTGACCTGATTTTGGCCAATAATCTGGCGCAGCCCCAGGTCTATGTGCATCGCGATTATCATTCCCGCAACCTGATGGCCATGGAATCCGGTAATCCGGGTATTCTGGATTTCCAGGATGCGGTATTTGGCCCGATTACCTATGACCTGGCTTCGCTTTTGCGGGATGCCTATATTGTCTGGGACGAGGAGAGGGTACTGGACTGGGCAATCCGTTACTGGGAAAGAGCAAGGAAGGCTGGCCTGCCCGTGAATCCGGATATTGATATGTTTTACCGTGATTTTGAATTCATGGGACTTCAACGCCACCTGAAAGTGCTGGGTATTTTTGCGCGTTTGTATCATCGTGACGGCAAGGATGCCTATCTGAATGATTTGCCGGTTGTCATGGAATATACCTACAAAACGGCCTTGCGTTATCCTGAGCTGGCGCCGCTGGCACAGCTTTTGACCCAGCTTTTGCAAAAAGAGGTGCAAGTCGGGTATACCTTTTAGAACACCTGTTTTCAATCATCCAATAAGAACAGAACATGAAAGCCATGATATTTGCGGCAGGCCGTGGAGAACGCCTGAGGCCGCTGACCGATAATTTGCCCAAGCCGTTACTTGAAGTACGCGGCAGACCCCTCATCGTCTGGCATATCCTGAACCTGGTTCGTGCGGGTATTACAGAGATTGTCATCAATCACGCCTGGATGGGAAACAGGATAGAGGAAGCGCTGGGAGATGGTTCACGTTTCGGGGCGCAGATTGTCTATTCGGCAGAAGGCGAAGCGCTGGAAACCGCCGGGGGTGTTGCCAAGGCGCGACATCTTCTCGGGGAAGACCGTTTTGTCGGCATTGCGGCAGATGCATACTGCCCTCACTTTGATTTTTCACAGGTCAAAGTGGCGCTTGAAGACAATGATGTCTGGGGCAGGCCTCATGCCAGCGACCAGAGAGATATGGCATGGTTGTATCTGGTCAAAAAACCGCCCTATTATGAGCAGGGTGATTTTTCACTCAATCTCTTTTCCGTCAGTAATGAAGGAGAGCGGCGTTTTACTTTCTCCGGCATCGGGGTTTACCGGATGGCCATGTTTGATGGCATCAGGCCGGGAGAAAAGGCGCAACTGGGCATGCTTTTGAGAGCATATGCGGATAAGGGGCTGGTTGGCGGAGAAGTCTATCGGGGTGACTGGACGGATGTCGGGACGGTGGAGCGTCTGGAAATGCTGAATGCACCGCTGTCTTTTGCCAGGAAAAGCTGAGTGATTTGCCGCAATAAAAAAGCGCGCCCTTTCCGGCGCGCTTTTTTATTGCGAAGGGGTATTAATCCACGGCCTTGACCATGTCTTCGATTACCTTTTTGGCATCGCCAAAGACCATCATGGTTTTGTCCATGTAAAAAAGCTCGTTATCCAGGCCGGCATAACCGGCCGCCATAGAGCGTTTGTTGACAATGACCGTCTTGGCTCGATGCGCTTCCAGAATGGGCATGCCGGCGATCGGTGATTTTGGATCCTTGGCTGCCGGATTGACAACGTCATTTGCGCCAAGAACCAGTACGACATCGGCTTGTGGAAATTCACTGTTGATGTCTTCCATTTCAAAGACCTGGTCATAAGAGACTTCCGCTTCAGCCAGCAAAACATTCATATGCCCAGGCATTCTGCCTGCAACGGGGTGAATGGCATATTTGACTGTCACGCCATGCTCGGTCAGCTTGTCTGTCAGTTCTTTTAAGGCATGCTGGGCGCGTGCCACCGCCAGACCATAGCCCGGCACAATCAGAACCGTATCGGCGTTGGTCAACAGGAATGCGGCATCATCAGCAGAACCTGATTTGACATTGCGCGGCACCTGTTCACCGACTGCAATTGCCCCCGAATCACCGCCAAAGCCACCCATGATCACACTGATAAAGGAGCGGTTCATGGCTTTGCACATAATGTAAGACAGAATGGCCCCGGATGCGCCGACAAGTGAACCGGCTATGATCAGCATGGAGTTGTTCAGGGAAAAGCCGATTCCGGCGGCGGCCCACCCGGAATAGCTGTTTAACATGGAAACGACAACAGGCATATCTGCGCCACCGATCGGTATGATGATCAGGACTCCCAGGACAAATGCAATAGCGGTCATGATCAGAAATGGTGTCCATGCCGGTTCTGCTCCCGGGGCAAAACAGAACGTCAGCCCCAGGCCGACCATGATCAGTGCCAGAATCAGGTTAACGGCATGCTGTCCTTTGAAAACAATAGGGGCGCCCTGAAACAGGCGGAACTTGTAGCCGCCGGAAAGTTTGCCGAAAGCGATAACCGAGCCTGAGAAAGTGATGGCGCCGACAAAAGTGCCAATAAAGAGCTCAAGGCGGTTGCCAAAAGGAATGGGCTCTCCCTGTGCCACAATCTGAAAGGCAAACGGTTCCGCAACAGCCGCAACGGCAATGAAAACAGCGGACAGGCCAATCAGGGAATGCATGGCAGCAACCAGTTCGGGCATTTTGGTCATCTCCACCCGCTTTGCCATGACAGCGCCGATCAGGCCGCCAACAATGACGCCCGCAGCGAGAAGGCCATAACCCAGCCCGCCGGACCCGCTGTGTTCGGACTTCAGCTTGATAATCAGCGCAATCGTGGTGAAAACGGCAATGGCCATGCCGGCCATACCGAAGGCATTGCCACGCCTTGCTGTTGAAGGGTGCGAGAGTCCTTTCAGTGCCTGAATGAAACAGACAGACGCGACAAGATAGAGCAGGGTAACGAGATTCATGCTCATTATTTGCTCTCCTTGCGATCAGCTTTGGGTTCTTTTTTCTTGAACATTTCCAGCATGCGCTGCGTGACCAGGAAGCCGCCAAAGACATTAATGGCAGCAAGCGCTACCGCCAGTGTTCCCATGATCTGTCCAACGAGGCTTTCAGTTAAGGCGGTTGCCAGCATGGCACCGACAATGACAATTGCGGAAATCGCGTTGGTCACCGCCATCAGGGGCGTATGCAGCGCGGGCGTCACGGTCCACACGACATGGTAGCCAACGTAAATGGCCAGGACAAAGATAATGAGATTGATGATGGTGATGCTCACGTCCATTAGGCGTATCCGTCAGTCTTTTGTACCGGTGATTTTGTTGTTTTCATCCACAAAAACAATTTTTGGCTGGAATGTCTTGATTTCCTCGTCTGTCATGGGGCCGTAAGTGCAGATAATGAGCAGGTCACCCAGGTGCGCGCGTCTGGCTGCGGCGCCATTCAGCGAGATTTCACCGGTGCCGCGTGCGCCGGGAATGGTGTATGTGGAAAAGCGTTCGCCGTTATTGACGTTGTACAGTTCAATACGCTCATATTCGAGGATGCCGGCGGCTTCCATCAGGTCCTGGTCAATCCCGCATGACCCTTCATAGTTCAGGTCGCATTGCGTGACAGTGACGCGGTGAATTTTAGAGCGAAGCATGATACGTTGCATTTTGGTTTCTCCTATTTGCGAAATATTTCACCGTTGGCGCACATGCGGGTGGCGGCGACAATTTCGTCTTCAAGATTAATGGCAAGGTTGTTGTCCTTGTCCAGGATAAGATTCAAAAAATCGAGCAGGTTGCGGGCATAAAGTGCCGATGCGTCCGCCGCGACAAGAGTGGCAAGGTTGGGTATCCCGACAATATGGACACCGTGTTTTGTCACGGTTTTTCCCAATTCGGAAAGCGGGCAGTTTCCACCCTGCTCAACAGCCATATCAACAATGACGGACCCCGGTTTCATGGCCTTGACCGTTTCTTCCGAAATCAGGACAGGCGCTTTTCTTCCAGGGATGAGAGCCGTCGTGATGATGATATCGGCCTGGCGGGCCCGCTCATGAACCAGTGCTGCCTGGCGCTTCATCCAGGCTTCCGGCATGGGGCGGGCATAGCCGCCGATACCTTCTGCTATCTCTCTTTCCTCATCGGTCTCATATGGAACATCAATGAATTTGGCACCGAGTGATTCTACCTGTTCTTTTACCGGGGGGCGCACATCTGATGCCTCGATTACCGCGCCGAGCCGCTTGGCCGTGGCAATGGCCTGCAGTCCGGCAACACCGACACCCATGACCAGAACGCGTGCGGCCTTGACCGTACCTGCGGCCGTCATCAGCATGGGCATAAAGCGCTGATAGGTATCAGCCGCTATCATGACCGCTTTATAACCGGCAATATTGGCCTGTGAAGACAGAACATCAAGCGATTGAGCCCTTGAAATACGAGGGGCGGCTTCAAGTGCAAAAGCAGTCAGTCCCTGCGCGGCCATTTGGGCAATTTTTTCAGTATCAAAGGGATTCAGCATGCCAAGCAGAACAGTGCCGGCCTTCATCAGTGGCAACTCGGCTTCAGTTGGCGCACGCACTTTGAGAACAATGTCGCAGTTAAAGGCTTCAGTTGCGCTGCCCATTTGGGCACCGGCTTCCTGATAAGCGCTATCAGGGATGCTTGAGCGAATACCCGCGCCTGTTTCCACAATAAGCTGGTGGTTCTTTGCGATAAGCTTCCGGATGGTTTCCGGTGTGGCTGCCACGCGTGTTTCACCTTCTATTGTCTCGGCAGGGATGCCGATTTTCATATACTCCTCCAGACATTGAAAGGCTTTTTTTAAAAAGCCTTTTATAATACACAATTTTTTGGCTGAAAAATCAATTAAATGCGAAAATAACACGCATTTATGACCGGGATTTATCCTGAAAGTTGCCGGCAGTTTGTTTTCTGTTGTAATGAGGGCAATGTCGGCAGGACGTATTTTCGGGTTTCGGGAAAAACAAACAATAAATCAATGCGTTAAAATAACAGCGTGACAGGAAAGCGATGTCTGAAATCTGGAGACCCTATGTTGTTGTAGCCGCGGTCATCGAACAGGATGGTCGTTTTTTGCTGGTAGAGGAAAGGGAGGCCAATGGTTCCCTGACGCTGAACCAGCCGGCAGGATTGCTTGAAGCCGGAGAATCACTGGAGCAGGCGGTTATCCGGGAAACACTGGAGGAAAGCGCTTATGACTTTCATCCGGACGGTTTTTTAGGGACATATCATCTGAATTACCGTATGCCGGATGGATCGGATATCAGCTATCTTCGCTTTGCTTTTACCGGAAGGGTCGGTACCCTGCACGACCAGCCTTTGGATCCTGATATTGTCCGGACTGTATGGATGACGCGGGATGAGCTGGCTGCCTGCCGCGAGCGGCACCGCAGTGCGGTGGTCATGCAGTGCATTGAGGATTATCTGGCGGGCCGGGGGGCGCCGTTATCCGTTGTATCCCGATATAAGGTTGTGAACAGGACAGTATCATGAGTCGTAAAAAAATTGTTATCGGCATGTCGGGCGGCGTGGATTCGTCGGTTGCGGCCTGGTTGCTCAAGGAGCAGGGTTATGAAGTGGTCGGCCTTTTCATGAAGAACTGGGAAGACGATGACGACAATGAATACTGTTCGGCCCGGCAGGACTGGCTGGATGCGGTGACTGTGGCCGACGTGATCGGAATTGATATTGAGGCGGTTAATTTTGCCGCCGAATACAAGGAAAGGGTGTTTGCCGAGTTTTTGCGTGAATACGAGGCCGGCCGCACACCCAATCCGGATGTTTTGTGTAATGCCGAAATCAAGTTCAAGGCTTTTCTGGATCACGCTGTTTCGCTTGGCGCTGAACAGATTGCGACGGGGCATTATGCGCGTGTGCGTGAAAATAACGGCCTTTTCGAGTTATTAAAGGCAAAGGACGCCAGCAAGGACCAGAGTTATTTTCTGCATCGCCTGAATCAGATGCAGCTTTCCAAAACCCTGTTTCCTTTGGGAGAGATTCCCAAAACCGAGGTACGCCGGATTGCAGAAAAGCTGGGATTGCATAATGCCCGGAAAAAAGATTCGACAGGGATCTGTTTTATCGGTGAGCGGCCTTTCCGTGAATTTCTGAATCGTTATCTTTCCTACGAGCCGGGTCCGATAAAAACGCCTGACGGGGAAATTATTGGCGAGCATGTCGGCCTGAGTTTTTACACTATCGGCCAGCGCAAGGGAATTGGCATCGGGGGATTGAAGGCGCATAAAAAAGCCGATGGCACAAGCGATGCCTGGTATGTGGCAAAAAAGGATATGGCGCAAAATACCCTGTACGTTGTTCAGGGACATTCGCATCCATGGCTGCTGTCTTCCGAATTGCAGGCCGGACAATCCAGTTGGATAGCCGGAATGTCCCCTGAAAACGGTGAAATGGCGGTCAAGACACGCTATCGCCAGAGTGATGTAACGTGTCGTCTCAGCCTCTCAGGCGAAACACGGTTTTCAGCCGGGTTCACTGAGCCGCAGTGGGCCGTGACGCCAGGCCAGTCAGCCGTTTTTTATCAGGGAGAGGTCTGTCTGGGCGGCGGCATCATCGAAGGCAGTCTGCCTGCCGTGGAGTAACAGTTTTTCCTGTCCGCGAGTTATTCTGACGGCGTGGTTTGCTGAAAGGACGGGCGTTCATTCAGCCTGTCAAAAAGCCTGGCCAGGTTATCGTATTCGCTGCGCCAGTCAATCTGCTCAAAACGAAAAGACAGCCATCCCAGTGCGCAGCCAGCGGCAATATCCGCAAGTGAGTAGGTGTTATCGTAACAATACGATCTGTCTTCCAACTGCCGTGACATGGCTTTCAGGCCGGCATGGACCTTGCTCATCTGGTGCTGAATCCAGGGGGCGCTGCGTTCTTTTTCCGGTCGCCGCGTTTCCTCAAGCCGCACCAGTATGGCCGCATCCATTATTCCATCGGCAAGCGCTTCCCAGCATTTGACATCAGCGCGAGCCCGTCCGCCTTGCGGTAAAAGTCTGCCCACAGGCGTTACGGTATCCAGATAATCCACAATGACGCTGGAGTCATACAGTGTTTTGCCATCTTCCATAATCAGACAGGGAACTTTCCCCAGCGGATTGAATTCGCTCAGGGTGCTGTCCGGTGCACTCAGGTCTTCCAGCAGAAAAGCGTAATCAATTTTCTTTTCATTCAGGACGACCCGCACCTTGCGAACATAGGGACTGGTTGTTGTGCCGATAAGTTTCATGATGGGGTTGACATATTCAGGCTGAAAACAGGCTGCGATTATAGCATTGGGAATGGGTAAAAACGGGTGACAGCAGGAAGTGCCGTTTTTTCATAGGGTAATGATAAAATTACAGATTGTTTTCCTGCGTTGCAGATTTTTTCTTTATCGACACTCTTTTTAAAATGGAACTTTCTCCGCTTTCCGCTCTTTCCCCGCTCGATGGCCGTTATGTCAGCAAAACCGGCACGCTTCGTCCGATATTGTCCGAAGCCGGTTTTATGCACTATCGCGTCAAGGTGGAAATAGCCTGGCTGCAGGCCTTGTCACAAGCAGGTTTTGCTGAAATCCGGCCTTTTTCGGAAAAAGCCAATACGTTTCTTGACGGGCTGGTTGCCGGGTTTTCCGTGACGGATGCCGCGCGCATCAAGGAAATTGAGGCTATTACCAACCATGATGTCAAAGCCGTCGAGTATTGGCTCAGGGAGTCAATGGGACTCAAGCTGCCGCCGGAACTGTCACAACTGAAATCGCGTGAAGTCAGTGTGGATGCCGCGATTACAGCCGAGCTACAGGGGGCTGCGGAGTTTATCCATTTTGCCTGCACCTCGGAAGACATTAATAACACTTCACACGGCATGATGATCAAGGCTGCCAGGGACCAGGTTGTCCTGCCTGCGCTGGATGCGGTAATCGAACGTTTGCGTAGTATGGCTCATCTTTATGCCGCACTGCCCATGCTTTCCCGAACACATGGTCAGACGGCCAGTCCAACGACCTTGGGCAAGGAAATGGCCAATGTTGTTGCAAGATTACAACAGTCCAGAAAAAAAATTGCAGAAGTGGAAATTCTGGGAAAAATGAATGGTGCCGTGGGCAATTACAATGCGCACATGTCCGCATACCCTGATTTTAACTGGGAAAGCTTCTCCAAAGAGGTGGTTGAAAAACAGCTTGGCCTGACTTTCAGCCGCTACACCATCCAGATTGAACCTCATGATTACATTGCCGAATTGTTCGATGCTATTGCGCGAACCAATACTATTCTTATAGACTTGAACAGGGATATCTGGAGCTATATCTCTCTGGGCTATTTCAGGCAGATAACCAGGCCCGGTGAAATCGGTTCCAGTACGATGCCGCACAAGGTCAATCCGATTGATTTTGAAAATTCAGAAGGCAACCTTGGGCTGGCCAATGCACTCTTGAGGCATATGGCGGAGAAGCTGCCTATATCACGGTGGCAACGTGATCTGACAGATTCAACGGTTCTGCGCAATATCGGCATGGCTCTTGGATACGCGGTACTGGCATATGACAGTTGCCTGCGGGGGCTGAACAAGCTGGAGGTCAATTCGGAAAAGATAGCCGGAGACCTTGAGGAAGCATGGGAAGTGCTGGCTGAGCCTGTGCAAACAGTGATGCGGCGGTATGGTATTGAAAATCCGTACGAACGCTTGAAAGAGCTGACGCGCGGCAGAGGAATTACAAAGCGGGAACTGCATGAATTTATTGCAGGGCTTGAATTGCCCGAAGAGGCAAAAAAAGAATTGATGGCAATGACCCCGGCGTCATACACAGGAATTGCCTCACAGATGGCAGAGCAGATTTAGAGTTAACTTGATTAGGGAAAGGTAGGTTATGAACTTTTTGAAACGCGGTTTTATCGCACTGATGGCCGGCTTGGCTTTCTTTGCCGTTCAGGGTACAACCCATGCGGCGGGCCTGGTTCCGGACAGCGCTTCTATCGAGGTTGGCATGGGCGAAGATGATCTGATCGTGACCCGTGTTGCAGTGCAGTGGGACTGGAACCAGCACTGGTTCAACTCAAACGGCACCAGCCTGGATGGTTATTTTGACCTGAATGCCGCATGGTGGCATGCTTCAGACTGGAAGAGCAAAGACGAAGACAAGGAACTTGCCGTTATCGGTTTGACACCAGTCTTCCGTTTCATGAAAACCAATAAAAAAGGTCCTTACATTGAAGGCGGTGTTGGTGTGGCTTTCTTCTCGAAGGTATACAACAACGCAGGAAACAATATGGGTATCTCATTCCAGTTTACCGAGCATCTGGGTGTCGGCTATGTGTTTGACAACAATCTCGATCTGGGTGTGAGGATACAGCATTACTCCAATGCCGGTATTTCTGACCATAACAGTGGCGAAAACCTGCTTATGCTGAGAGCCGCTTATCGCTGGTAATTCCGGTTGTATTACTCATAATCGACCTTTCGTAAAACGGGCCAGGCTTGAGTAAAGATAATCTGCCTCAGGTTTCATTTTTTGGAATCGGCTTAATGGGATTGCCGATGGCATCCCGAATCAGCCAGGCAGGTTATCCTCTGACAGCCTGGAACCGTACAAGAGCAAAAGCCGAGCCCCTGCTTGATGTCGGGGCTCGTGTTGCTGAAATGCCGGATGCTGCGCGTTCGGCCGATATTGTTATCACTATGCTGGAGGATGGCCCGGTTGTCCTTCAGGTCATTACTTCCATCCTTCCTCTGTTGCGCCCTGGCACGCTCGTGATTGACATGAGTTCAACCAGGCAGTCTGAAGCCCTGCAAATCCACAATCTGCTGAAAAAGCACCATGTTTCTTTCCTTGATGCGCCTGTTTCAGGCGGTGTTTTGGGTGCGGAGGAAGGAACGCTCGCCATCATGGCAGGAGGCAGCCAGGCTGACTTTGAGCGGGCGGAACCGGTACTGAAAGTGATGGGGCGTCCGACACGGGTTGGCCCCGCCGGTTGCGGCCAGCTTGCCAAGCTGTGCAATCAATTGATTGTCGGCGGAACAATCAGTATCGTTGCTGAAGCCCTTTTGCTGGCGCAGGCTGGCGGCGCTGATCCGGCTGCCGTCAGGGCGGCGATCAGGGGCGGATTTGCCGAGAGCCGTGTTCTCGACGTGCATGGACAACGTATGCTGGATCGCAATTTTATCCCGGGCGGGCAGGTGAAGAGCCAGGCCAAAGACATGGACAATGTGCTGGCTGCCGCATCGGATGCCAGCCTGCAGTTACCGGTAGCCGCTTTGGTGACAGACCTTTATCATCGTATTCAGGATACATTCAGTCATGCTGATCAGGCGGCGGCCCTGTTGGCTCTGGAAGAGCTGAATCCCGGCAAACGGGTTGGTGACAAAAAAGACAGGTTTAAATAACAGGATATATAAAAAAAGCCCGTGAAATTTTTTTTCCGGGCTTTTTTATTTGACTGTGCTTTCGTTCAGGCTTTTGCCGTCTTTTGTGCTGCAGCCGCTTCGTGCTGTGCTGCATAGGCTTTGTGAGCCGCTGCTTCTGCCTCGCCGGCCTTGACCGGATAACCCATCCTGGAGAGAACGGAACCCAGGGCAGACAGGCACAGCATAACGCTGTCCTGCTGGGCGGTATAACCCATCAGGCCAATGCGCCAGACCTTGCCTGCAAGTGGTCCAAGTCCTGCACCGATTTCCAGATTAAACTCACTCAAGAGTTCGTTTCTGACGGCGGCTTCATCAATGCCATCCGGTACGGTAATCAGGTTCATCTGTGGCAGGCGGCTTTCCTCCTTGACCACGTACTGCAGGCCCAATGCTTCCAATCCGGCTTTCAGCGCCTGATAGTGCATGGTGTGGCGGGCCCATGAATTTTCCAGGCCTTCTTCCTTGAGCAGAATCATCGCCTCATGCAAGCCGTACAGTGCGTTAACCGGTGCCGTATGGTGATAAGTACGGGCAGTATTGCCCCAGTAATTCAAAATCAGGTTCATATCCATGAACCAGCTTTGTACTTTTGTTTTACGGTTCTTGACGTAGTCAACAACCCTTTCGGAGTAGGTGACTGGAGAAAGGCCGGGAGCGCAGGAAAGACATTTCTGCGTTCCCGAATAGACGGCGTCCAGTTTCCATTCATCAACCAGTACCGGACATCCGCCCAAAGCCGTAACCGTATCCACAATAACCATTGCATCATGTTTGTGGGCAATTTGTGTCAGCAGTTTGGCATCCGATTCACAACCGGTTGAGGTTTCTGCGTGAACGAAGGCGACGATTCTGGCATCCGGGTTTTGCTTGAGTGCGTCTTCCACCTTGTTCGGGTCGACAGGCTCACCCCAGGTGTCGTCAATGATCACTGGCGTACCGCCGGAGCGCTCGACATTTTCGATCATGCGTCCGCCAAAGACGCCGTTACGACAGACGATAACTTTATCGCCCGGAGAAACCATATTAACGAAGCAGTTTTCCATTCCGACAGAACCCGGGCCGGAGATCGGATAGGTTAACGGGTTTTCGGTCTGGAATGCATAACGCAACAGGACTTTCAACTCTTCCATCATGCCTGCAAAAGCAGGATCCAGATGTCCGATTACCGGCAGGCTCATGGCCGAGAGTACTCGGGGATTGATGTTGGAAGGGCCCGGGCCCATCAGAGTGCGTTTGGGAGGGATAAATGATGTGATTTTATCGAGGGATGGCGCTACCATGATTTTTATCTCTAAAAGGTGTAAATTAGTTTGTCATGTCGGTTTGGACAACTGACTGAAAGTAATGTCACAAGGCATTATTTTCACTCATTTTTGCTTCTTTGGGTAAATTATTAAACCCCTGCCATGAATAATTCACAACAGGGGTTGGCTCAGGTTTGAATCATTTAATGCCCGGAAGAAGGGTTTTCCCCTTTCAGGCGAACGTGCCCTTTTTCTTCTTCCATGGTTTTTGCCAGCAGCTTGACCAGGGCATATACCGTATTGATGTGAGGCGTTGCCGTGTGGGTGATTCTGCCCAGTTCCACAACGGAGCCAACCAGGGCATCAATTTCAGGCTCACGGCCCGCTTCTACGTCCTGCAGCATGGAAGTTTTATGCTTGCCCACTTTTTCTGCGCCCTGAATCCGCTTTTCAAGCGGGACACGGAACTCGATGCCCAGCTTGTTGGCGATACGCTGTGCTTCGATCATCATGTCGCCGGCCAGTTCGCGTGTCAGCGGATACTGGCAGATATCCACCAGTGTGGAATGGGAGAGAGAACTGATGGGGTTGAAGGTCAGGTTGCCCCAGAGCTTGAGCCAGATTTCCGAACGGATGTTTTCAAGGATAGGCGCTTTGAAGCCCGCCTTGATGAAGGAATCAGATACTTTTTGCGCCCGTTCTGTAATCGTGCCATCCAGTTCGCCAATCGGGAACCGGTCGCCTTCGATATGTCTGATAACACCAGGCGCAATCAGTTCGGAGGCCGGGTAGACGACACAGCCCAGCACACGGTCAGCAGGAATCTTTGCCGCAATCTGGCCGGTCGGGTCAACACTCTGGACACGGGCACCTTCATACGGGCCGCCGTGTTTGTGGAAATACCAATACGGAATACCATTTTGCATGGTAACAACAACCGTGTCTGGTCCGAAAAGCTTGGGGACATCATCCACCACGGATTCAACCTGGTGTGCTTTCATGGCCAGGATGACAACATCAACCGGTCCGACCTCATCATAGTTATTGGTGGCTTTCACGTCTTTTGCGACAAGCTCGGTACCATCATTCATGATGAGTTTGACACCATTGACCTTGATGGTTTCGAGATTGGCTCCTCTGACGATGAAGGTGACGTCTTCTCCTGACAGGGCCAGTTTGACGCCAACATAACCTCCGATTGCGCCAGCACCAATAATCGCATATTTCATTTTTTGTCCTCTTAAGTGTTTTCCGGGCGGTTTGGGTGAGGCATTGAATTTGCTATTTT
>JAJDFZ010000032.1 GCA_030269625.1 Oxalobacter sp. OttesenSCG-928-P03
TGTCACCGTGATAGAGTTAAGCTGTCAATGCTTTTACTCTCCGGATTTCATATGAAGCGGTTTCTCAAGGGTTCTGCTGTTTTGGGATTGGTTTTGCAGCTGTTGTCTTCCTGCCTGTTTTTGCCGGGCGTTGCCCTGGCGGATGATCTGGATGACGGGGTAGCCTATTACCAGAAAGGGGAGTATAAAAAGGCGTTTGGCGTACTCAAGCGCCTTGCCGAGCGGGGCAACCCGGAGGCGCAGTTCCTGCTGGCGGAGATGTATCTGACCGGCAAGGGGATCCGGATTGATGAAAGGCTGGCCGGCAAGTGGATGCTGAAAGCCGCCGAGGATGGGCATGCCGATGCGCAGTTTGCCGTTGGCCTTTTTTACCGGGATGGTTTTGGTGAATTCAGCCAGAGTTATTCCCGGGCTTTTTACTGGTATGAAAAGGCCGCCAGGCAGGGGGAAATGCGGGCACAGCTGATGATGGGCCAGTGCTACGATGAAGGCACGGGAGTGACCCTGGACAGGGCCGAAGCGGTGAACTGGTACAGGAAGGCGGCAGAACAGGGCAGTGCGACGGCCCAGTTCAGGATGGGAAAGGCATTTGAGCTGGGTGACGGAGCCGCTGTCAGCGCTGATGAAGCGCGTCTCTGGTATGGCAGGGCAGCGGCCCAGGGCAATGCCGATGCGATTGAACGGCTTGATGCGATGAGTGCGCCGCCGGGCAGTTGACGCGGAAGAAAGAAAGCGTATTGAGCCTCAAGGATGCAGTACTTGTCGAAATGATAATAAATTGCTAAAATAGGCTCCGATACCTCTTTTATATGATTCTGTGACGATTCTCCGTTCCCGTCACTTTAAAAAACATCTGCTCAATGTTATTTGCTGTATGAAAGGGGTATCTCTTACCAGGGCCGCATTGTTGCGGCCTTTTTTGTTTTCCGGTCAGGTTGTGCGCCCGGGGTCCGGGCAGGGCGGTCTGCTTTCGCAAACTGCGGGCAGGGGCGCATAAAAAGGCATGGCTGCCTGGAGGTTGGCAGCCATTAATCTGGTTTGTCGAAAAAGAGGGGTTGAAAAATCAGCCGGTAACGACGCTCCGGGCCGGAGTTGCCGCGGCGCGGCTTGGCTGGCCATCAGGGCCATACATACCGGCATTCGGCTGGTTGCCGAGGAGGATTGAAAGCGCCTGCTGGTTCCTGGTCATGTGAGAAGAGATTAACATGCCATTCAGGCGGTTCAACTCCTTGGCAGACTGGCTGAGCGATACCAGCTCATTCCAGTTTTTCTCTATTGTGATTGTGTCAGGTTGATCTTTTGTGCTTTCAAGCCATGCATTCATACCTGCCAGGCTGGGCTCAAACCCGGCCTTTCTCAGGCTTTCGTTGCGGTTTCTGGTGTGTTGTGTCAGTTGCGCCACCAAAGCGGATTTTTTGGCAACCAGGGGCTCGAGCTCATCAATGTTGGGCGACAACAGCTGGTTCTGCTCTTCCTGGAGGATATCAATCAGCTCGCGTGCAGCCTCGACTTCCTGGTTCAGGTAGCTTGCCATTACTGTATTTGTCGCATTCATTTTATTCCCTGGGTTTCTGAATCAGTTCACTGACTGTTTTAATAAGTCCGTCGGCGACCTTGCCTGTGTCGACCTGGAAATTGCCGCCTGAAATGGCTGCCTTGATCTCATCGACTTTTTTCGCATCAAAAACGGCGGTATCGCCAACCTGCTCCATGACACTTTGCAGTTGTGTGGAGAGACTGACATTGACCGCGGAGTCAGTGCTGCCGGAACCGGAGGCGCCAGATGTGGCCGGTGACCTCGCGGAACCGCCGGCTTTGGTTGCCCCGGTGTTCGCTGTCTGCCTTTGCTTGACATCGGTTGTCGATGTCGTGGCAGCTTTCTTCATTGAGTCATCTATTTTCACAACTGTTTCCTTTTCTGACTGGTTTTCATTATGGCCCTACACCATTATCGGTAAACCAGCCCGAAACTTTAGCTTTTACGTTGATTATATTTGTGTTTTATAACCTTTTATCAGAAATTGATCTCGATTACGCCATCAGCCTTTGCTATTCCTCTGATAATGCTGCCATTGGGCATTTTTGCCTTGGCGACCTGTCCTTCGCCGGCGCTGTTGATCGCCAGTCCTTCACCTGAAATGGAAAAGCCGGGGCCGCGGCTGATAATCCGAACGGTCTGCCCCTGCTGGATGGCCTGTTTTGCGCGCAGATGCTCTGCCCAGATGGCCGTGCCGGGCTGCATGGAGCGGGTAACCGTTCGCCCGATGGCGTGTTCCTTGCCGGTCAGAACGCCGGGGCGCATGGCGGTGATGTCGCCGTTGACCAGTACGAGGTCGCTTTCCCTGATGACGTGGCCCTGTGGCAGCACTTTGGCGGCTGCCAGGTAGTCCGTATGGATTCTGACGTGGGCCTTGACCATGATCCGCCAGACTTCAGGCGCCTCGCAGCGGATGGCGACAGTTGTTCTTCCCCAGATTCTCGCACCCTGTGACAGGTAAGCCACCGGCTGCCGGCAGGCAGGCAGCTTGAGGCGGCTGTCCAAAGGGGTGATGGCAATTTCCGTTTTGCCGGGCAGGTCCCTTGTCTTGTCAATCAGGAACTGTTCGGCTATCAGGCCCAGTTCATCAAGGCTTTGTGCCTGTGGCGCGTTTTGCGCGGAAACGGCATAAGGCGCCTGCATGCTCGCTGGTGCAAGCGAGGCGGTCTGGATGACGGCTGATTGGGCAAAAGCGGTGCCTGCTGTCAGAAAAGACAACAAAAGAAGTGCTTTTGGCAGGCATTTTCTTGTCAACACGGCTTTGCCATTTTTTGTAGGGTTCATGACAGAAATCATCTTAACGTGGCGGTTGAAAAGTTAAGCGGAGAATAGGGGGTATTTTTGGATTCTTTTTGGCCGATTGGAAAAAAGTGTTGCCTGTAAGATAGATTCATCTCATTGCCTTTAATGCCCAGGCAACCCTTTTCAGACGGTTTTTTCAGGGCAGGGCAATTATTCCGAGGAGACTGACATGGCCGGAAAACTTGATGAACTGCTGGGCTTTCACGAAGCCGCATTACGCGTCCGCTCACAGCGGCAGCAGGTCCTGGCATCCAATATCGCCAATGCGGATACGCCCAACTATCATGCGCGTGACATTGATTTCAAGTCAGCGCTCAAAGCGGCCCTTGAGGGGACGGAGCATGTTAACCGGCTGGCCCTGACCGATACGGAACACAAGCCGGAAAGCGTGGAAGAAGGGCAGGAACTGGTGGCCGGTGTGCCTTTGCTTTACCGGAAGATGCATCAGGGCAGTGTGGATAACAACACGGTGGATATGGATGTGGAGCGCAACCAGTTTATGGACAACGCGCTGCGTTATGAGGCCGGTGTTTCTATTATCAGCAACCAGATCAAGAATCTGCTTGCGGTGATCCAGGGGTGATTTATGTCTTTATTCAAGATTTTTGATGTGTCCGGCTCAGGGATGAGTGCGCAAAGCCAGCGTTTAAACGTGGTGGCGTCCAATATTGCCAATGCGGACAGCGCAACCAGCGCAACAGGGCAGCCATACCGTGCCAAGCAGGTTGTTTTTGAACCTGTCAGAATGGATGAATCGCACACGTCAACCGGCGTCAAGGTTGAAATGGTCGTTGAAGATGCTTCCGAGCCCAAGCTGATCTACGATCCCAAGCACCCGGCGGCCAATGAACAGGGTTATGTCTCCCTGCCCAATGTCAATCTGGCAGAGGAAATGGTGAACATGTTGTCGGCTTCGCGTTCTTACCAGTCGAATGTGGAAACAATGAATGCAGCCAAAACCATGCTTTTGAAAACCCTGACCATCGGGCAATAAGCGTCAGGGCAAACAGGTTAATACGAACGGAGGTACAAGATGGCAGTAGATGGAGTAAGTGATGCATTGTTGAGCGCAATGAACACGCGGGACACGAATGCGACAATCAAGAGCAATGCACAGGAAACGCAGGACCAGTTTCTGAAACTCCTGATTGCGCAGATGCAGAACCAGGACCCGTTAAACCCGATGGACAATGCGGAAATGACGAGCCAGATTGCGCAGCTTTCGACGGTAACAGGCATTACCCAGTTAAATGATACGCTGAACTTGCTGATGGACAGTCTGTCAGCCAACCAGTCCCTGGAAGCGGCGGCGATGATCGGGCATGGCGTGCTGGTGCCGGGTGAATCGCTCGTGCTGTCCAAGTCGCCTGATACAGTGGGCGAGAACGATGAAACGATTCCCGGCTCGTCGATTTCGATTTTTGGCGTTGAACTGACGGAAAGCGCTTCCAATGTCACAATCGATATCTATAACGAGAAGGGTGCGCTGGTCCATACGATGAATCTGGGTTCGGCAGATGCCGGCGTGATACCGATTTCCTGGGATGGTGTGACAGCAGACGGCACGACAGTCGATCCGGGCAAGTACACCTTCACCGTTTCCGCCACCAAAAACGGGCAGTCGGTTGGCGCAACATCGCTTTCTTTTGGCGAGGTGGCCAGCGTGACGAAAGGGACAGACAACAGCGTGACGTTAAATGTACTGACGATCGGTTCGGTCAAGCTGTCGGATATCCGCCAGATTCTTTAATTCATACCAGGCCTGCCTGTATCGAATCAATGCAGGCAGGCCATACAGGATAGTTTAAGCAGTATTTACAGGAACAGGAGATTATCATGGGTTTTCAGCAAGGTTTGAGCGGCCTGAAAGCAGCCTCGACATCGCTTGATGTGATCGGCAACAACATTGCCAATGCCAGCACGGTGGGCTTCAAGCAGTCCACGGCGCAGTTTTCGGATATTTATGCGCTGTCCATGCATACGGCAGCCGCCAACCAGGTGGGTATTGGCGTATCGGTCATGCGTGTGCAGCAGCAGTTTACGCAGGGTAATGTGACACCATCGTCCCAGGCGCTGGATCTGGCGATCAACGGCAACGGTTTTTTCCGTTTTACTGATGAGCTTGGCTCTGTCGTTTATTCACGCAACGGCCAGCTGGAGCTGACGAAGGAGGGCTATCTGGTTAACGGAGCCAACCATCGGCTGACCGGCTATATGGCGGATGACCAGGGCAATATCATCCCGGGCGCGGAGCAGGTCATCCAGCTTACGATGGAATACATTGATCCGAAGATCACCAACAACGTAACGTCGCTTCTGAATTTTGACTCCCGGGAAGCCGTACCCTCTGCGACACCGTTTTCCATCAATAACCCGGAGAGCTTCAACCATGCCACGGCGATTGATGTCTATGACAGCCTGGGCAACATGCATGTATTGCAGACTTTTTATGTCCGGGAAGGCCCTGATCTGGGGGCCGGCATTACTGAATCAAGGTGGGCGGTTTATGCCTATGTGGACGGAAACTACGTTGATGCGGCAGGAAACCACAGCCCTGATGCGGGTACGGTGGCACCGCTGGGTTACCTGGATTTTGGCGCGGATGGTCTGCCAATAGGAGCGCTTGACGCGAGCGGGGCAGAACTGGACGGTTACGGAACAGACCAGGCTGTTTTGGCGTTGACGGTCGGTGTTCCTGCCATCAATGGTGCGAATGCCTTTTCTCCGAAGATCGATTTCTCCGGCACGACGCAATACGGCTCGAATTTTGCCGTGAATGACAACCAGCAGGATGGTTATGCTTCCGGGCGCCTGACCGGTTTTACCGTGGATGATTACGGTTATGTCATGGGCCGCTATACCAATGGTGAAACGAAGACGCTTGCCCAGATCTGCCTGGTTTCTTTCAAGAATCCGAACGGCCTGGCGCCGATTGGTGACAACGAATGGGTCGAGACCCGCGAATCCGGCGCGCCGATTGTGGGCGAGCCGCTGACCGGGATGCTGGGTTCCATCAATGGTTATGCGATTGAGGAATCCAACGTGGATCTGACCGAGGAACTGGTTGACATGATCGTGGCGCAGCGGGTGTACCAGGCCAATGCGCAGACCATCAAGACCGAAGACCAGATCATGCAGACCCTGGTCAACCTGAGGTAATAAGGGCCAGAATTGAACGTTAACGGAGCGAGAACATGGATCGATTGATTTATACGGCAATGACCGGCGCGATTCACACGATGAACCAGCAGGCGACAACGGCGCACAACCTGGCCAACGTGACCACGACGGGTTTCCGGGCGCAGATCGATTCTTTCCGGGCAGTGCCGGTGATCAGTGAAGGTTCGCCTACCCGGGATTTCGTGGTCGATGCGGAAGTCGGGACGGATTTTCGTCTTGGCGCGATCCAGCATACGGGCCGCGTGCTGGATATTGCGATCCTGAACAAGGGATGGCTGGCTGTCGAGATGCCGGATGGGTCCGAAGCCTATACCCGGCACGGCAGCCTGGTGACCACACCGGAAGGCCTGCTCCAGACGCGCGATGGCTATAACGTGCGCGGCGTGGAAGGGCCGGTGGTGTTGCCGACTGACCTGCCTTATACGATTGAGACGGACGGGACGATCTCTTCCGTGGATGACACCACGACGCCCAGAACGGCGATGCTGATCGGGCAGCTCAGGCTGGTCAATCCGCCGGAGGAGCAGCTGGTGCGCGGCACGGACGGCTATTTCCGGATGAAGGACGGAACGGTGGCGCCGGTTGATCCGGGCGTCAAGGTGGTCAGCGGGGCGCAGGAGGCGAGTAACGTGAATGCGGCGGAAACGCTGGTGAATATTATCAGCCTGGCGCGCCAGTTTGAGTTGCAGATGAACATGATTTCCCATGCGGATGAAAATGCGAGCAGGGCGCTTGGCATCCTGACGCTGGCGGGATGATGAACCATGCAACACGGGGTAGTGTGCAGTAATACAGAATTGTTTTTGAAAGGGTTTTTATTATGATGCGATCGTTGTGGATAGCCAAGACCGGCCTGGATGCGCAGCAGACGAATCTGGACGTGATCTCGAACAACCTGGCCAATATCAGT
Source organism: Oxalobacter sp. OttesenSCG-928-P03 (assembly GCA_030269625.1). GTDB lineage: Bacteria > Pseudomonadota > Gammaproteobacteria > Burkholderiales > Burkholderiaceae_D > Oxalobacter. Next base: position 6,930 of record JAJDFZ010000032.1, read on the forward strand.
ACTGGCGGTTTCAAGCGTTCGCGCCCGATTTTCGAGGATCTGGTTTACCAGAATATCCGCCAGCCGGGTGCGCAATCCTCGCAGCAGACGTATCTGCCATCGGGCCTCCAGATCGGCACGGGCGTGCGCCCGGTAGCCGTGGAGCGGATTCATACGCAGGGTAATGTGCAGCTGACGGAAAACGAGCTGGATGTGGCGATTCGCGGCAGGGGCTTTTTCCAGGTGCTGATGCCGGACGGCACAACGGCCTATACCCGTGACGGCTCTTTCATGAAGGATGACCAGGGCCAGCTGGTGACCGCCAGCGGCTATACGATCCAGCCGACGATTGTGATCCCGGTGGATGCGACGTCGATTACGATCGCGCGCGACGGGGTGGTGAGCGTCACGACAGCGGGCACAACGCAGGTAACCCAGGTGGGTGACATCCAGGTGGCGACTTTCATCAATCCGGCCGGCCTGGAGTCCCTGGGTGAAAATCTGTTTGCGGAAACGAACTCATCCGGCGCGCCGCAGGTGAATACGCCGGGTCTGAACGGTTCCGGCACGCTGTTGCACAAGTATGTTGAAACCTCGAATGTCAATATGGCGGAAGAACTGGTGAACATGATTATCGCGCAGCGCGCGTTTGAAATTAACAGCAAGGCGGTTTCGACATCCGACCAGATGCTGGGCAGGCTGACGCAGCTGTAATGGCGGGCCGGGCCTGATAGGAAACGGAGGCGGTTTATGAGAATGAAGTTAATGGTAGTGGCAATATCAGCCCTGTTTTTTGGCGGCTGTTCGGTGACGCCGGATACTATCACGCACCAGCAGCCGAGGGGCAGTATCCAGTATCCGCAGCCTATGGTGGTCGCCAATGGCTCGATTTACCAGAACAGTACCCACCGCCCGATTTTCGAGGATCACAAGGCGCGCATGGTGGGTGACAATATCACGATCATAATCACGGAAAGCAACCGAGCAACGAAAACCGGCAGCGATTCGGCTGAACGGAGCAATACGGTCAATTATGACAAGCCGCGCTTTTTCAGCAGTTCCTTCGCGAAGGCGGAGGCATCGGCAAGCGGTTCGCGCGAGTACGATGAATCCGCAGCCAAAAGCGCCAACAATGTATTTAGCGGCACGATCGCCGTATCGGTTATTGACATCATCCCGAACGGCAATCTGATTGTGAGCGGGGAAAAGCAGATTGCCATGGACAATGGCTCGGAATTCATCCGTTTTTCCGGTGTGGTGGACCCGAAGGATATTACGGTCGGCAATGAGGTGTATTCCACGAAGGTGGCGGATGCGCGGATTGAATACCGCACCAATACACGTGTCGATGCGGCCGAGGTCGCAAGCAAGTTTTCACGCTTCTTCCTCTCTGTGCTGCCGTTCTAGTGCCGGGGGATGGATGGTTTTTGACTGGAGTTTTCATGTCTGTATCAGCTAAAACAATCGGGGCATTTCTTCTTGGGCTGGGGCTTTTTGCCTCTGTGCCCACGCATGCGGAACGGATACGGGACCTGGCAACGATCCAGGGGGTCCGTACCAACCAACTGGTGGGATACGGCCTGGTTGTCGGTCTGGATGGCAGTGGTGACCAGACCACGCAGACGCCTTTTACCGTGCAAAGCGTGGTCAATATGCTGCAGCAGATGGGGATACAGGTTCCCTTTAACAGCAGCAGCCTGCAGTTGAAAAATGTGGCGGCTGTCATGGTGACGGCAACGCTGCCGCCGTTTGCCCAGCCGGGCCAGATGGTGGATGTGGTGGTTTCTTCGATTGGTAATGCCAAGAGCCTGAAAGGCGGCACGCTTCTGATGGCGCCTTTAAGAGGTGCGGATGGCAATGTTTACGGTATGGCGCAGGGTAACCTGGTGGTTGGCGGCGCGGGCGCGTCGGCCGGCGGCAGCAGTGCCAAGGTCAACCATCTGGCTGCCGGACGGATTTCCAATGGCGCCACGATCGAGCGCGAGGTGCCGAACAGCCTGCATGCGGGTGACACGATCACGCTGGAACTGACAGATACCAATTTTTCAACGGTCAGCCGCATGGTGGGCGCGATCAATACCCGTTTCGGCATGTCCACGGCATCTGCCGTCAATGGCCGGGTGGTCAAGGTGAGGGCGCCGCAAAGCCCTGATGCGCGGGTGGCTTTTATTGGCGAACTGGAAAACCTGGATGTGACGCCGGCGGTCCAGTCGGCCAAGGTGATCCTGAATGCGCGCACGGGATCGGTTGTCATGAACCAGACGGTCACGCTGGATACCTGTGCGATTTCCCACGGTAATCTTTCCGTTATCGTGAATACGGAAAATACGGCAAGCCAGCCGGGGCCTTTCTCCCAGGGGCAGACGACCATGGTTGAGAATGCCCAGATCGAGATCAAGAAAGAAGAGGGAGAGGTGATTCTCCTGAATAAGGCGGCAACGCTGGCAGATGTGGTAAAAGCCCTGAATTCGATTGGCGCGACGCCGCAGGACCTTCTGGCGATTTTGCAGGCCATGAAGGCGTCGGGTTCGCTTCGCGCCGAACTGGAAGTGATTTGATGCGGGGGTGATATCCCGCCGGAGCAGGCAGTATGAGCAGTATGACCGAAAATGTGTCTTCTTCCGCCCAGCAGATTATCAATACGCGTAATCTGCATGATATCAAGGCGGCCGCAAACAGGGACGGCAATTCTCCGGCGGCCATGAAGGCGGCTGCACAGCAGTTTGAGGCGCTTTTTATTTCACTGATATTAAAAAGCATGCGCCAGTCGCTGCCGCAGGACGGCCTTTTCAATACGCAGCAGACCAAGCTTTATACCCAGTTGCTGGATGAGGAGATTGCCCAGCAGGTCTCAAAACAGGGACTGGGCCTGGCAGACCAGATGCTCCGGCAGATGGTGGCAACCGGCCAACTGGATGCGGAAGAGACCAAGCCTTATCTCTCCAAGCGCCGGATTTCGGCGTCTGTCGATGCATACCGGGGAATGGCAGCAGGCTCTGCCAGCGAGCAGGCGTCAGGGCTGCTTTCCGGCCGGCATTCGATTTTCCGCTCTGAAGGCAAGGCGGCCGAGGCGGTAACACGGCCGGGAGAGGCGCAGATGCGGGCCATTACGCTGCCGGGTGTGGAATCACCCGGAAAGGCCGCCTCAGCGTCCGGACATGTGAAAGCCTTTACGGATCAGATGATGCCGCATGCTGAAAAAGCGAGCAAAACGACGGGCATCCCGCCGGAATTCATGCTGGCGCAGGCAGCGCTGGAAACCGGCTGGGGCAAAAAACAGATGCTGCATCCGGATGGTTCGCCGAGCCACAATCTGTTTGGTATCAAGGCCAACAACTGGAACGGTAAAACGGTGGATGTCCTGACATCGGAATTTGAAAATGGCAAAATGATCAAAAAGGTGGAGAAATTCCGCGCTTATGATTCGTACGCCGATTCTTTCAGGGATTATGCAAAATTGTTAAGCGAGAACCCGCGATACGAAAAAGTGATGAATGCGCAGGACCCGGCAACTTTCGCATACGGGCTGCAGCGCGCAGGATATGCAACGGACCCGGAATACGGTTCCAAGCTGGTGCGGGTGATAAACAAGGTATCGCAGGGCTGAAAGCCCTGTGGATAACAGATTAAAGAGCCATCCCCTCAAGTTATCGGATAAATGGCCGTAGTTAATCTGTAGGGAGATATGGGGAATCAGTTATGGGAAATATCTACAGCATCGGCAAAAGCGCGCTTTTGGGGGCGAATTACGCGATCAGCGTGACCGGCCACAACATTTCCAATGCCAGCACGCCCGGCTATAACCGCCAGGTGATCCTGCAGTCCAATATTCACGGGCAGCAGTTTGGTTTTGGCTTTGTCGGCAACGGCATGCAACTGGATGATATCCGGCGCGTGTATGATGAATTTTTAGGCAAGCAGGTCAATGATACGCAGTCTGAGTTCAACCGGCTGGACACGTATTACAACCAGATATCCAAGATCAACAACAAGCTGGCTGATGACACGGCCGGCGTGTCTCCCGCGCTGCAGGACTTTTTCAGCGCCGTGCAGGAAATCGCCTCGACACCGACTTCAGCCGCGACCCGCGAAGCCATGCTTTCCGAAGCGGAGATGCTGGTCGGGCGCTACAATAACCTGGCCTCCCAGATGAATGAGCAGCGGGATCTGGCCAATGCGCAGATCATCCACAGCGTGGAACTGATCAATTCGTATGCGACAGAGATTGCCAAACTTAATGACCAGATTGCGCGGGCGCAGATTGCCATTACCGATCCGGCGCCCAATGACCTGCTGGACCAGCGGGATTACCTGATTTCGCAGCTGTCGCAGGAAATCGGCGTCAGAACCGTTGTCAACGGCAACAGCCTGGATGTGTATATCGGCAACGGGCAGCCGCTGGTGATCAACAACAATTCCTTCCCCATGTTTGCGCAGTATTCGCAAAGTGATCCGGAAACGGTTGAAATCGGCTATATCAATAATGGCGTTAAAGTCGTCATTCCGGACAAGCTTCTTTCCGGCGGCAACATCATGGGATACAAGGAGTTTCTGTCCAATGAGGTGGACCCGATCTTAAATGAACTGGGCCGGATTGCCATTACGCTTGCCACGGACTTCAATAACCAGCACAAGCTGGGTATGGACCTGAACGGCGATCCGGGCGGGGATTTCTTCAGTTTTGTTGCCACTTCGTCCATGCAGAATTACAACAGGACGGGTACCGTTACCGCTGATGTGGTGGATACCAAGGCGCTTTATGCCAGCAATTACCAGATTGCCTATAATGATTCGCCGAGCGACAGGTACACCATCATCCGCCAGTCTGACGGCCAGACCGTCTGGGATGGCGCGACTATGCCGACAACGCCTATTGATGGCATCCAGTTCAGCCTGACCGGGACGCTGGAGTCCGGGGATACGCTGACACTCAAGCCATTGAATGACGTGGCAGAAAGTCTCCAGTTGCTGATTTCAGACCCGAACAAGATTGCGGCGGCGCTTTCCATTCGTACTGCACATGATGCAAACAATCTCGGGACGGGCAAGATCTCTCTCGGTGAACTGGTGGACCTGAATGATCCGGGCAATGTGAGCGTACCGAATCCGTCCAACCTGGAACTGGAAGCGATGATGGATACCTCGGGTTCCGATCCGGTTCTCCGGTTTGTGGTCAAGAATGTTGCCGTTACCGCGACTTATTCGGATGGTTCATCGCATACCTATAACCCGGGGGATGCCTTTGCCTATGAGGAAGGGATGAGCCTCGCCATGGGTGACTTTACCTTCAATATTACCGGTACGGTCGAACCCGGAGACAAGTTTTACATCCAGCCCAATGATGGCGGCACGGGTGACAACCGCAATATGCTGGCGCTGGCAGCGCTTCAGGATTCCAAGACCATGTTGAATGGCACCACCACCTACCAGGGGGCGTATTCGCAGCTGGTCAACCGGGTGGGTTCCAAGACACGCGAACTGGAAATCACCAGCACCTCAACAGGAAACCTGTTGAATTCACTTTATGAAGAACAGCAAAGCCAGTCCGGTGTAAACCTGGACGAGGAAGCGATCAACCTGATGCGCTATCAGCAGAACTACAATGCGGCATCCAAGGTGATCCAGACGGCAAACGAGATGTTTGACGCGATCCTGGCGATTTTCTGATGGAGTAAGTTATGGCTTTTATGGCACGGATCAGTAACAACATGATGTATGGGCAGAACATGAAGCGTCTGTCCACGCTTCAGGCACAGCTGAACAAGACCCAGCAGCATATTTCTGCCAATACGCGTATTCTGACACCGGCGGACGATCCGGTTGGCGCAGCGCGTGCCCTGGATCTGAAGCAGGGCAAATCCATGAATACGCAGTTTGCCAGCAATCGCGGCAATGCGCAGGATGCGCTGAATATGCAGGAAAGCACCCTGAACAGTTTTGTGTCCCGTCTCCAGGACGTCCGCACCTTGCTGGTTGCTGCCGGTAACGGTATTTATGATGAAGAGTCATTGCGCGTGACGGCCGAGGAAATCACGGCGATCCGTGACGAACTGGTTGGCTATGCCAATACACGTGATGCATACGGAAATTACCTTTTCTCCGGCAACAAGGTGGCGATAGAGCCTTTTGATATGTCGGTAACCGGGCAGGTTACCTACCAGGGTGATGACGGCCAGTTGATGATCCAGGTGGATGCTGCCCGCTACATGGCGGCAACCAATTCGGGCTCGGGCATTTTCATGGGGATCCATGGCATGTCCGCCTCGACGGTGGAGATGACCCGGAATGATTTGACGATTGATGTCAAAACCACGAATGCAGACGATCCTGATTTTGGTGTCCATGAATACGAAGTTATATTCGATGGCAACTCCCCTGCGTCAACCTATACCCTGTGGCGGGATGGTGTCCAGATCGACGAGGACGGTAATGATGTCGTTCCGTCAGACCCCACAATAAATTATGAATACTCTGGCAGCACCCAAAATAAAATGGAGCTGGAAATCGATGGCGTGCGCTTTTCCATCAGTGGCGAGGTATCCGATGGTGACTCGGTGAAAATCACGACGGGAGAACCGGTCCGCACGGACGTCTTTGCCTATATCAATGAAGCCATCACCCTGCTGAACAACACGAACCTGAAGTCAAATGACGACGGTACGAATCTGGCGCTGGGACTTGAGGCGCTGCTTGGTAACGTGGATTCAGCGCTTGACCAGATTATAACGGCGCAAAGTTCAACCGGTACGCGATTAAAAGAGCTGGATGCGCTGGAGCTTTCCGGTCAGGACAAGGACCTGCAGTACACGGAATCCATTTCGGATATTGAAGACCTGGATTATTACGAGGCGATTTCCAATCTGTACATGCAGCAGATGACACTGGAGGCGGCGCAAAAGACCTTCATGATGATCAACGGGATGTCGCTCTTTAACATGATGTAACGCTTTCTGTAGTGTGAGGTGGGCTGGCCGTTTTTAACGGATTCAGTCTTTTCAGCGTGAGATGGCTTTTGTCACTCACGCTTTTTTTTGTCTGGAAAACAGGCAGGACAGCCGCCTCATCCATTTCCGGAGTGGCGGCTGTTTATGGTATATTGATATTTCCTGAAGGAAAGAAGTTGGGGGGGTAATCATGCCTGTGAATATTGATGAAATGGCCGGTACTATCCGGGCGATGCGGGCAACGCTGCTTTCCCTGATAGAGACGCACCCGCAGAAAAGCGAGCTGCAGAAACGCCTGAAGATTGCCAGGGAATCCGAGTTTTCGATGATGCTCAATGAGCGCGTGGAGGATGTGTATATTGCTGCTTTTGAAAGAACAATGGCGTTTTACGAGGCGGCTTCCGAAGAATTGAAGTAGGCCGTGAAAGACAGGACAAAAAGACGGGAAACCTTCCCGTCTTTTTGTTTATGCGCGCCTAAATGATACTGCTGTTGCTCTGGATGTACATTTCAATGGTTTCCAGCCCGTTATTGACCGTGTAGCGGTCGTAGTAGCCGTCAAACCCATCCAGTGTCATGCCGGTTTCACCGGCAGTCCAGGTGCCGGCGCCCTTTAAGACGGTATCGTTTTCATCGGCGCTGATGACAAGCGATTCAAAGGCATTGTCATCTTTGAAGTTCTGGTTTTTCAGCGCATCGATCAGGGCATCGATGTCAATGGTGTCCGATTCGCCTTCAAAGTCGAGATGCAGGGTTTCAAAGCCGCTGGTATTGGCGGCCTTGATGCCGCCCAGCGCATTGCTGCCGGCCAGGCTGGTTGCCGCATCGCGTCCGAGCGAGAGTACATCGCCCAGGCGGCCTTCGGAAAAGTCCAGGGAATCGTTGCCGCCGCCTGTCAGCTTGCTGGCGCTGTTGACGAGGCCGCCCTCAAGATGGAGGAAGTCATTACCGTCTCCCGTGTTCACCGTTGAGCCGGTGATGTTGCCATGAATGAAGACATGGTCTGATCCGGCGCCGCTTTCGACTTTGCTGCCGTACATGCCGGTATTGCCTGCGCTGGCAATGATGGTGATGTGGTCGCTGCCTTCTCCGGTGATGATGGTGGAGTTGTACAGGCCATAGGCGCCGCCGGAGACGCTGACGGTATTGTCGCCATCCCCCGCATCAATCGAGGCGGAGTCTGTCATGCCGCGCTGGCCGCCGCTTACCGTGATCACATCGTCACCGCTTCCGGCTGTGACACTCGAATACCAGTAGATGCCGTGGTCGGTTCCGCCGCTGATGGTAATGGTATTGTTGCCGTCACCCGCATTGACCGAGGCATTTTCCCGGATACCCCACATGTCGCCGCTGATGGTGATCACGTCGTTCCCGTCACCGCTAATCACTTTGGAGCTGTAATAGATGCCTTCGCGGGAACCGCTGATATGGATCTCGTTGTCGCCGTTACCGGCGTCAATGGTCGAGTTGCTGATACCGTAGCTGTTTTTACTGCTTACGATAATCGTATCACTGCCGTCACCGGCCGTGATCGTGGCGTTGTTCATGCCGTACCCGGCCGTGCCGCTGACACGGATGGCATCATCGCCGCTGCCGGTCGTGATGCTGCTGCCGATTTCCATGCCGTATGATCCGGAAACGGTGATGTCGTTGTCGCCATCTCCCGCATCAATGAAGGCGTAATTGGACATGGCGGCCTTGTTGGTGGTTTTGACCGTGATGGTGTCGTTACCGCTTCCGGTTGTGACCGAGCCGTAGGAAAGGGCATAGCGGGTATCGTTGCCGGTCACGGTAATAGTGTTATGGCCGTTTCCGGTGCGGATAAAGGAATAGTCGTTGCTGTTAAAGCCGATGGCGCCGCCATTTAAGGTGATGGTGTTGTTACCATCACCGGCAATGATGCCGCTGGAACTGTAAAGCGCCCAGACACCGGTCAAGGTGACGTCGTTGTCGCCATCGCCCACGTTCAGGATCGCGTTGTATGCAAGCGGTGTCCAGCTGCTGGTAATGGCAACACGGTCATTGCCGCCGCCCATGCGGATGACAGTGTTT
>JAJDFZ010000033.1 GCA_030269625.1 Oxalobacter sp. OttesenSCG-928-P03
GCGGGGGACAAGCTGTCCGCACGGCACTTTTTGCCTTCTTTTTGCTGCCGGGCAAAAAGAGGGTTGCCGCGGGTCAACCACCCGCCTTATGACCTCAATCGAGGGCCAATCTCATCGCAGCAAACCGCACCCGCAAAGGACAAAAAGCGCGCCTGCCGCCGCGCAACCACGGCCCCCTCCCCCATACGGCAAAAAACCGGCTCAAGGCCGGCTTTGCGCTTTTTTCAGGGGTTGCCCTTATTCATGCAGCCGCTGTCTTTGACGACGGCTCATCGTACCGGGCAATCTGCTTGTTATACCAGTTCATCCACCGCTGCTGCAGCGTAAAGCTGACGCCGTTCTTGCTTTCATGATCCATCACTGACATGAAAAGCAGGAAAAGACGGCTGACCATCGCATTGTCCAGCCCCGAAATCATCAGGGGCGACATATTGGCCCTGCCGGCAATCACGGTCCGGTAGGCGCGCTCAAAACGGCCCATGCTTTCGGGGTCCCTGATGGCAATCTTGGCAATCCGGACTTCCAGGTGCGTGAGCATCGTGCCGAAAAGATCATCCAGCAGCATCTCGGGGCCGCGATAAAAAAGCCGCAGGTCATCCATGTTCACCTGCCCGTGCGCATACAGCCGCTCAAACGAAAGCCGCTCCAAAAGGCCCGCCATGTCAAGATCCAGGAAACCCTCGCGGGTAATCAGGGATGCGACTGTGCCGAGGATGGCATCGCGGTGCCGTCCGGAAAGGACACCCGACGCCGGGATCGGGTAAGTCTGGGCCAGGGACATGTTGTTCTTCATGCAACAGAAGATACGCCCGCGATGTTTTTTTGTCAATGCTTTTATTGAAAAATAATCTATTCTTTTTTGCAACAAAAATTGTCTTGCAGATAAGAAAACACTTCCATGCAAACACATAACAAACTGACAACAAAAGGCTTTTTTTGCGCCCCCTTCCACACCGGCGCAAAAAAAGCAGGGCGACCGTTTGACAGCCCCCTGCTTTTCGCTCCCGGACAGAAAAAACGGCTCTATTCCTTCGAAAGCGCCTTCATCTTTTTCACTGCTCCTGCATCTCCCTTTGCCGCGGCGCGCCCGTACCACGTCCGTGCCTTTTCCGGGTCCGGCGGCACCCCCAGGCCTTTCTCGTAAAGCATCCCCAAAAGCGCCTGCGCCCTGGGATAACCCAGCGTGGCCGACTGCATGATCAGGCGCACGCCCTCTTCCTCGTTTTTCTCAATCCACTGCCCGGTGAGATACATATTGCCGAGAACAACCATGCCTTCCGGGCTGCCGTTATCCACCGCTTCCTTCACCCAGCGGACGCCTTCCTTTTCATTTTTTTCCGCGCCGCCCTTGCCCAGCAGGTAAGAAAGCCCGACATAGGACTGGGAGCGCGCATCACCGGATTCAGCCGCCTTGAGATACCAGGCAAAAGAGGCTTGCTGATCCTTCTCCACGCCCAGCCCCTCCTTGTATATCAGCGCCAGCTTTTTGTAGGCGCGCTCGTCGCCGTTGTCCGCCGCCTTTTTATACCAGGCTGCCGCTTTTGCCATATCCGCAGGCATGCCCTGGCCTTTCTGGTTCATCACGCCCAGGTTGTACTGGGCCGCCCACATCCCCTTGTCTGCCGCCTTTTCATACCACCTTGCCGCCTCAGTGAAATCCTGCTTTTCCCCCACGCCGTAATAATACGCATAGCCCTTCCTGAAAAGTGCCATCACATCGCCCCCGTCCCTTGCCAGCGCCAGCCATCTGTCCGACTCCGCCTTGTTCGCGGGAAAATTCTCGCCCCCGTTTTCATACAGGCGCGAAAGATACATCATCGCTTCCGTATTGCCCTGTTCCGCCGATTTTTTATACCAGTAAACCGCGCGCGACAGGCTTTTCGGCAGCTCCACCCCCACCTCGTAAAACGATCCCAGAAGCATCTGCGCCTTCGCATCGCCTTCCAGCGCCTTGCGCTGCACACCGGCTGCCCACTTGTCGCCCTCCCCGAAACCGGGCTCCAGCATCGCGCTGTCCACCCCGCTGCCGCTGTCCTGCGCATGAAGAGGGCATACCAGCGCAACCCCGGCAGCCACACACGCCATCGCGGCAAAACGTTTAATCCACGCAATCCCCATTTCCTTTTCCCCTTTTTCTCCCGTCAAACCCCGCGCCCGGGCACAGGTGCGCAAAATAGTATAATCTGTAACTCTCACATCCAGCCACCGGTAAGTCGCCCATGCTGCTGTTGCACACCTGCTGCGCCCCCTGCTCTGCCGCCATCATCGAATGGCTGGTGAACAATGGCTGCCGCCCCGTGCTCTACTACTTCAACCCCAACATCTTCCCCGAAGAAGAATACCTGATCCGCAAAAACGAATGCACGCGCTTTGCGGAAAAGCGCGGCCTGGAAATCATCGATGGCGACTACGACCATCCCGCCTGGCTTGCCCATGTCAAAGGACACGAAAACCAGCCCGAGCGCGGCTTGCGCTGCCTCGAATGCTTCAGGATGCGCATGCTCGCCTCCGCCCGGCTGGCAAAAGAACGCGGCCTGCCGCAATTTGCCACCACGCTGGCCTCCTCCCGCTGGAAAAGCCTGGAACAGATCGCGCAGGCCGGACACTGGGCCGCAGGCGAAACAGGGGACGTCACCTTCCTGGAAAAAAACTGGCGAAAAGACGGTCTCTCCGAGCGCCGCCGCATCCTCCTCGCCGAAAACGGCTTTTACAACCAGACATACTGCGGCTGCGAATTCAGCATCCGCAAACAACCCTGACCCCGGCCGGATCAAAAAGCCCTCAAATTCCCCACAACACCGGCTGCATCATCGCTTACAATGAGGGCTTGAGTCCGTTCCAAAGCGAAAGACGCCCATGAAAAAAACCATCGCCAGCATCGCCGCCATCGCGCTCCTTGCCGGGTGCGCCGTTTTCAAGACCGTTTCGGACTACACGCCCGATCCGGAAAACATTCCGGCAATCCAGGCCAACGTCGCCATTCCCGTCAACGTGGGCGAATTCACGGACGCCAGCTTCAGGAAAGAACTCACCTGCAGAAGCCTTGCCATCGTCGAGGCGCCGGACGAATGGACCTATGCCGATGTCATCCGCTACGCCCTGATCGACGAACTCACCCAGGCAGAACGCTTCGATACCGAATCGCCTGTCACCATCACGGCGCTTTTGAACCGCATTGATTTCGAGACAGAAAAAGGCTCCTGGATCATCCGCATGACGCTGACCTCCTCCAACGGCAAAAGCATGACCATCGAGGAAGTCCACGCCTACAGCGCCACCGGCATCGGCGAAGCCGCCTGCGTGCAGGCCGTGTCCCACTACCGGCACGTCCTTGCCAAATTCATGAAAAACCTCCTGGCCTCGCCCGAATTTGCCGGGCTCACCAAAGACACCCCGCCACCGGCCACCCCGGATAACGGCATCAACACCAGCCGTATCCTCGATACCGAAGAAGAAATGGAAGCCGCCGAGGCGCAGGCGCGGGAGGCCGGCGGTGAACGCATCCGCCAGACAGACAGCCTGGAGCCGACCAGGAAAACCAGCCCCGGCATGCTGTAGCCCCATCCGCTGTGCCGTCACACAAAAAAACCGGGCCTTTCAGCCCGGTTTTGCTATCTTGCCAGCCTCATTTCGGCGGCATGAAACGCACCCCGTCCATGGATTCGGGCCTCGGCTCGTGCCATACAGCCCAGGCCGCTCTTGCCCGCTGGCGCCACATGGCCGCCTTTTCCGTGTTTTCCTTTTCCTTTAACAGGCCCTTCTCATAAATCTCGGCCAGCCGCTCCATCGCCGGCGGATACCCCCTGTTGGCGCTGTGCGTATACCAGCCCACCGCCTCGGCTTCCGTGCTGTACTCCAGCCAGCCGATCTCGTTGGCCCTGCCAATGTTGTACTGCGCCTCGGCATCCCCGTTGGCGGCCGCCTGCCGATCCAGTTCCAGCGCCCGTTTCGTATCCGGTAGCGCCGTGATCATGCTGTTCATATACATAAAAGCCAGGTAATGCTGCGCGCAGGCATTATTCTGCCCTGCGCTCTCCTCCAGCAGCGCCCGCGCCTTCGCGATATCCCGCGCAACACCCCGCCCGCGGATCATCATATAGCCCAGCTGGCACTGCGCCTCGGCAAAATTCTGCTCCGCCGCCTTCTGGTACCACTGCGCCGCCACGGCATAATCACGCGCCACACCGCGCCCGAGCCGGTAAAGATCACCCATCGCCTTCTGCGCACTGGCATAGCCTTTCGCCGCGCCCTTTTCATACCACGCCTTTGCCGCGGCATAATCCTGCTTTACACCCAGCCCGTTCTCATACATATAGCCAACCGAGATCATCGACGCCACATGCCCCTGCTCCGCCGCCTTCCTGTACAGGTACAGCGCCCTGGCATAATCCTGCTTCACGCCCTGTCCCTGGTAATACATATTGGCCATGCTGTTGATCGCCACCGGGTTTTGCGGCGCGGCCTCACGCACCGGCTCGGCTTCCGGCTCCGGCGCCTTCTCCGCCTCCTTCTTTACCGCAGCCGCCTTCGCGGACTTTCCCCCTTTTGACTTTGCCGCCGGTGCCGCCCCTGCCTGTCCCGCAGCAAAAAACAGCATCAGCAGCGCCGCAAAAATACCGATCTTTTTCATATGCTCCTCATTTCCTCACCCGGGCAGATGCAGTCACCTTCCTCCTGCCTGCCGCCATGACATCCTTTTTCAGGATGACACTATAACTTTTTTCCCGGTGCTTATCCCTCTTTTTTGCCTCCGCCCCTCCTCATTTCCCCTTTCACCCCGCCATTTTCGCAAAACCGGCGGCATTACTTGGTAAAATCGCTTCTTTTGCCCGAACCGGCACACCCGTACCCGAAACCCGACACCCATGGATCAACTGATCATCCTGGTAAAAGACATCAACGCCATCGTATGGGGCCCGCCCATGCTCATGCTGCTGGCGGGCGTCGGGCTTTACCTCGCCTTCGGGCTGAAACTGGCTCCCCAGCGGCATCTCGGCTATGCCTTCAGGCTGATGTGGGCAGGCCGCAAAAAAAGCGACAAATCCGGCGACATCACCCCTTTCAACGCCCTCATGACCGCCATGGCCGCCCACGTCGGCACCGGCAACATCGCCGGGGTTGCCACCGCCGTCTACTATGGCGGGCCGGGCGCGATATTCTGGATGTGGGTCATTGCCGTCATCGGCATGGGCACCATGTTCTGCGAAGCCACGCTGGCTGTGCACTACCGTGAAAAAGACGAACTGGGCAACACCGTCGGCGGCCCCATGTACTACATCAGAAACGGGCTGGGGAAAAAATGGCGGTGGCTCGCCGCCCTCTTTGCGCTCTTCGGCATGCTGGCTGCCGCCGGGATCGGCACCACCGTGCAGTCCAACTCCATGTCCGGCGCCCTTCTTGACACCTTCGGAATCAACCCGGTCATTACCGGTGTCGTCGCGGCCGTATTATCCGGCGCAGTCCTTTTGGGCGGCATCAAACGCATCGGCGACGTCACCGGCAAACTGGTTCCCGTCATGGCTGCCGGCTACGTTTTGTCCGGCATCCTCATCCTCGCGCTGAACATCGCCGAAATCCCGGCCGCGCTGGCCCTCATCGTCGAATGCGCCTTTACCGGAACCGCCGCAACCGGCGGCTTTGCCGGCGCCACCGTCTGGGCCGCCATCAAATTCGGCTTTGCGCGCGGCGTCTTTTCAAACGAGGCCGGCATGGGCAGCTCGCCCATCGCCCACGCAGCCGCCCAGACAGACAACCCCGTTTCGCAGGGCACGCTGGCCATGATCGGCGTTTTCATGGACACCATCGTCATCTGCACCATGACAGGGCTGGTCATCATCGTCACCGGCGCCTGGAAAAGCGGCGCCAACGGCGCAGCCATGACCAACCTCGCCTTTGGAAACGGGCTGCCCGGATTCGGCAAATACATGGTCACATTCGGGATGGTGCTCTTTGCCTTTTCCACCCTGATCGGCTGGAGCTTTTACAGCGAAAAATGCACCCAGTACCTCTTCGGCGTCAAAGCCATCACCCCCTTCAGGATCGCCTGGGTTTTACTGATCCCCGTGGGCACCCTGCCGCAAGTCGATCTCGGCTCGCTCTGGCTCATCGCCGACATGCTCAATGCCCTGATGGCGATTCCCAACCTGGTCGCGCTGGTGCTCCTGTCCCCCGTCGTTTTCCGCCTCTCGCGCGACTACTGGGCCAGCCTCAAAAACAGCCCGGCTGATCCCGGAACCGGTTAACGGGTCCGGGCAAACCAGAGAACCACGCCGATCCCGGACGCCGCGCAGGCCGCGCCGATCGCAAAAACCGACGAATACCCCAGCATCGTAGCCACGATACCCGTGATCGGGCCGGTAAAGGCATAAGAAATATCCTGGAAAGCGGCATACCCGCCCAAAGCCGTTCCCCGCGCCTGCGGCGGAACACGCTTGACAATCTCAACCCCCAGCGATGGAAAAATCAGCGAACACCCGATCCCGGTCAGCGTCGCGCCCAGCAGCGCCATCAGCGGTGACGTTGACGCCCACAGCACCAGCAGCCCGAGCATTTCCACCGCCATCGAAACACAGGTAATCCGGATACCGCCCAGCCTGTCCGGGAGCTGCCCGAAAAAAACGCGCATCAGCACATACGCCCCGCCGAAACACGTCAGCGCAAAACCCGCATTGCCCCAGCCCTGGTCCCTGAAATACAGGGAAACAAACGTGCCGATCAGCGCAAAACCCGTTCCCTGCAACGCCAGCGCCAGGCCCGGCAGCCAGATAAAACCGATAATGCGCGACAACGGCAAACGATCGCCGGGCAGCGGATCAACCTTGGGAATACGCCAGTCCAGGAGAAAACTGATCACCGGCAAAAAAAGCGTGGCCATCCCCAGCGAAAGAAAGCCAAAATGCTTGTACAGCACCAGCCCGATGGGCGCGCCCGCTGCCAGCGAACCGTAAATCGCCATCCCGTTCCAGGACATGATCCTGCCTGAGCGCGCCGGTCCCAAAAGCCCCAGCGCCCAGGTAAAATTCCCCGACATCAGCTGGCTTTCCCCCAGGCCTAAAAGCACCCGCCCGATAATCAGGATCGCCAGCCTTACCGGCATCGCCACCGGCAGCACAACCGCCAGGATATAAGCCAGCCCGGCAACCGAAGAAACAATAATCCCCTGCACCTTGCAGCGCTTGCCGCCCTTTTCATCCGCCATGCGCCCGATAAAACCGCGCGTGATCACCGTCGTCAGAAACTGCACCCCGACCACCACGCCCACCATGAAATTCGACAGCCCCAGCTCGTGGCGCACATAAAGCGGGATCACCGCGAGCGGCAGGCCGATCGTCATATAAGTGAAAAACACCGACGCAGTCAGCGAAGCCAGCGTCAGGTCTTCTTTCGGTATCTGCAGTTTTCCGGCGGACATGATCTTTAAGGCGAGAAGCGTCCTGTCAAAAAAAGGCC
This sequence comes from Oxalobacter sp. OttesenSCG-928-P03, assembly GCA_030269625.1. Classification (GTDB taxonomy): domain Bacteria; phylum Pseudomonadota; class Gammaproteobacteria; order Burkholderiales; family Burkholderiaceae_D; genus Oxalobacter. Next base: position 7,450 of record JAJDFZ010000033.1, read on the forward strand.
AGTATAGTCCCAAAAACCCTTCACTGCATGCATGCCACCTCTCCCTGCCCCCTCCCCTTCCATACAAAAAACTTGAAAAGCCTTTTTCCTGATGGTGTAATAATGCCTCTGCGCCCCGGCCGCCCCTGACCCCTGGAAAAAGAAACCCATGCCACTTTCCCGTATCCTGCCCCTCATCCTCGCTTTTACCCTTGCGGCAGGACACGCGCAAGCCGACGAATGGAACCAGTACCGCATCCAGGGCAACCTCTTTAACGACTACAAGCCCGCCCACCAGCGCGCCAACCCCGGCGCCGAATGGGAACGCACCAAAGAACGCGAGCGCGCCCGCATCGACCGCGAATTCGAGCAGAAACGCAGCCGCCCCTACAGCGGACACATCGACAACCGGGACTACAGCCGGAGAAGCCGCCACCGAGAAGAGCGCATGGAATACCACAGCCCCGACAGAAACCGCCACCGCCACAGCGGCAGCATCGACTATAACGACTACGGCCAGACCCGCTACCGCGCCCCCTCCGGCAGAACCGCACAGCAATGGGTCGGCCCCGATTACACCGCCAGGAACAGGCAAACCCCCAACACCGCAAAAAGACAGAACACAGCCGGATACGGCAGCCGCTACGGCAGCCGCTACGGCAACAGCTACAGCAGCCCCTACAACAAAAACAGCGGGCAGGCCGCATCCGAAAAATACTACGGCACCCGTTCCGGCGAATCACTCTACCCCTACACCGGCAAACCCGTCAAAGGCACCATCGCGGCTGACGCCGCCAAAGAGCGAAACAAAAACAGCAGCGCCATCCCCCGCGCCACAGCAAAAGCGGCATGGGACGCCGCCCGGGTCCCCGACCCCTCCTACGGCGGCAACAGCGCATGGAAAGTCTCGAAACAAAACCGGGTTGACACCCGCCGCTACTACCAGGACGAAATCGCCCGCTACCGCAAGGAACACCGCCCGGCAGCTTACTGCAAGGATGGCACCGTCTCCGGCAGGGGAGGCGGCGCCTGCTCCGGCCACGGCGGCCTCTTAAAGCGCGGCTGACGGCAGCAGGCACAGAACCGCATCCCAAAAGAAGCGGACAGAATAACAAAGGGCGCGGTATTTCCGCGCCCTTTGTTATTCCCCCGTTGCAGCAAGGCGGCAACGACCCTGTCCTTACTCCTCCATGATCAGCCGCATCCTGTCCACGAGTTCATTGCGGGATACACCCTGCGCCTTCATCGCCGCTTCCGCCTTTACCTTCCATTCGGCCGCCCTGCCCTTGTCCACCGGCTGACCCAGCTTGCCGTACTCATAGACCTCGTAGAGGCGGTACATCGCCCTGGCATGGTTCCTGGCAGCAGATATCGTCCAGATCGGCTTTGACACCCCATCCTTTTTTATACATCACACCAATATCGGTGCATGCCTCCGGATAATCCTGCTCTGCGGATTTTTTGTACCACTTCAGGGCTTCCCCGTACTACTCTTTGGCAAACAGGGCTTCCGCCTTTTCCCAGTCACCGCCTGAAGCAGCGTCGGCAACCCCAAAAGGCTCTCTGTCCGAATGTTTGTCACACTACCCGGAAAAGCAGGCAGCGCATGCCTTTCCGCAAGAAAGGCATGCGCTGATTCCACCTGAATAACAACCCGCAGCAGATGACAGGCCCCTCCCCCATCCCCGCAAACCCGACAAAAAGCCGCAAACAACACCGCTTCTCCCCCTTTTGCCCCGGCGCATAATATGCTATCGTTTAGTTGCCTAGATGAAATATTCTGTTCTGCCCGTGAGCCAGCATGCCAGTTGAAACCGCCGAAACACTGGAAGATATCGTATCCGCCCCGGTGACCTGCACCATCCACGGTACAACCGTTGAATTCGGTCTTTATGACCAGCAATGGGATGACGGTTCCTATATTTTCTGCGGCTACAACACCACGAACAACCCGAAAATCACCATTGCCGGACAGCCCGTCGGCCTGGTCGCTGAAATCATCCCCGAAGGCGCCCCCGAACGCACCAACCCTTTTTTAGCCTCTCTCCCCGAAGGCCAGAATACCGTTGTCTGGTACGCCAATGCGCTGGCCACCCTGTCTGCCGCCTTTTTCTTCCTGCGCGAATTCGAGGAAAAGCGGGGCTTTCTGCTCGATGGCACCCTAAACAGCGAAACCGAAAAATATTACAACTACGAAGACCTGCAAAGCCAGCTCGATTCCTTTTCGCAGGTCATGCGCAACAACACCATCACCTTTTCCAGGAAAGTCGAGCGTTTGGCCCCCATCCTGACATCCATCCGCCGCATCCTGGAAATCAACCGCATCCCGGACAACCTCAAATACGAGGAATCCACCTTCTACCTCAATGTCCTCAAGCTCCAGGAACATGTCCAGTGGCTGATCGGGGAAACCGACAAGACCGACGAAGACATCATCCCCGATTTCAGGCTCATTGCCGAACACCTGGCAGACGTGCTCACTGAAATCCATGACGACCACCAGAGCGTGGCCCGCGGCAGGGAACCCTTCCCGACCGAAGAAGAAAAACAGGCCATCCTCCAGACACTCGAAGAACTCGCGGCCATCCAGTCTCTCCCCAAGGACAGCATCAAGGCCATGCAGCAAACCGGGAAGAAGCTCGAGCTCTACCAGAAAATATGGAGTTCGCCTGCCGTTGACTGGCAGACCCGGCTGGACGCCGCAACCCGGGCCGTTGACATCATTTCCGATGCCATCAGCCGGATGGAAGCCGCCGCCATCGAAAGCAAAAAGCGCCACGCCATCCTCCCGGACCTTTCCCGCTATGTCGATGAAATCAACGCCCGGATTGATGAACTGGACACGACCGGCCTTGCCGCCATCACCGGCCCGATGGCCGACCGTTTCCTTCCCGGCATCAACGACGCCAGAAAAACCATCGGGCAAGACCCGCTCACCAAAGACACCCTGGCCCGGTCCATCCGGTTAAACAGCCTTCTCGCTTCCGTCACCGAAAACGAAACGGGGCTCACGACCACCCTCCACCTGTACCTGACCGACGGCGAATACCCCCGCGCCATGCATTACATGTACGTCATGATCGCCAGCGGGCGCATCCAGGAGATGAAACTCCTGGGACGCTAACCGGCTCTTTCGCTGCTGTTTTTCCTGCTTTTTGCCCTTTTTTTCCCCCCTTGCTCAATTGGCAGGATTTAGTGTTAATATACGCTTCCGCTATAAAGCCGGATTCGTGCAATTTATTTTTGTGAAAACGCCGCGCCGGGCGTGTGAAAACCAAACGGCAAGAGCCTGTTAACACGCTCTAAAACATGATTTCCTGGGGAAAAGTCTTTAACCGGACTTTTCCCCTTTCCTCAAAAATACAATTTTTCGATAAGGTGTGGATCTGAGTTGGAAAAATCTCCCATCATTGAACTTCGCGGTGTCTCCAAATTTTACGGTGACACGGCGGCCCTGCATAATGTCAACCTGGAAATCGCCAACGGCGAATTCCTGACCCTGCTTGGCCCTTCCGGCTGCGGCAAAACCACCATTCTTCGCCTGATTTCCGGCCTGGAAAAGCCCAGCCAGGGAGAATTGCTCCTGAATGGCGTCAGCATCGGCGACACCCCGCCGGAAAAAAGGCAGGTCAACACCGTTTTCCAGAACTACGCCCTTTTCCCGCACATGACTGTCAGGGACAACGTCGCGTTCGGCCTGAAAATGCGCCGCCTGCCGGCCGATGAAATCGACAGGAAAGTCCGCGAAGTCCTCCAGCGGGTCCAGATGGAATCGATGGCGATGCGCATGCCCAGCCAGCTTTCCGGCGGACAGCAGCAGCGCGTTGCCATTGCCCGGGCCATCGTCAACAACCCGCTCGTGCTTCTTTTAGACGAGCCGTTTTCCGCGCTCGACGCCAAGCTGCGCAAACAATTGCAGCTGGAAATCAAGATGCTCCAGCGCCAGCTCGGCATTACCTTCGTTTTCGTCACGCATGACCAGGAAGAAGCCTTTGCCATGTCCGACCGCGTCGTCGTCATGAACGAAGGCGCCATCAAGCAGGTCGGCAGTTCCCAGCAGATTTACGAAGAGCCGGAAAACCTCTTTGTCGCCCACTTCGTCGGCGAAATCAACGTGCTCGAAGGCACCATCAAGTCCGTGCGCGAAGACGGTGCCTACATGGCCGATGTCGAAGGCGTCGAATTTCCCCTGCACAGCACGCGCGAGCACGAAATCGGAGAAAAGGTCAAAGTCCTCTTGCGCCCCGAAGACCTCATCGTCTACCTCGAAAAAGAAAAGGCCTTGAATCCGCCGTTTTTCACCGGGCGTATCGAACATACCGTCTACAAGGGCGCCACCGTCGATATCCTGCTTACCCTCGACAACGGCAAGGCCCTGCAGGCCGCCGAATTTTTCAACGAAGACGATGAAGACATCACGTACCGCGAAGGCGACCGGGTAACCGTCAGCTGGATCGAAGGCTGGGAGGTCGTCCTCGATGAGGAGGGGGAATAATGCGCCCTCCCGAATCCGCCCTGCGCCCCCCGGAGTCGGCAAACCGCTCGTTTTTCCGGCGTTTTTCCATCTCGCTCACCTGGCTGTGGCTGGCCATCTTTGCCCTGCTGCCCACCGTGGCGCTCCTTCTGGTTTCCGTGCTGGACGAAGCCGACCTCTATTCCTCCATTCCCCGGCTGACCCTGGAACACTACGGCGAACTGTTTGACCCGGTATTTCTGACCATCCTGTGGGAAACCATCCGCCTGGCCTCGCTTGCCACCCTCCTGTGCCTTTTGATGGGCTACCCTTTCGCCTATCTCATCGCCCGCGCACAGCCCCGGCTGCGTCCCTGGCTTTTGCTCCTTGTCATCATCCCCTTCTGGACCAACTCACTCATCCGCACCTACGCCCTCATCCTCATGATCGGCGCGCAGGGCATGGTAAACAAGATCCTGCTCTTTAGCGGCATCATCAGTGAGCCGCTCCAGATGATGTACACCGATTTCGCCGTCTTTATCGGCCTGTCTTATACGCTGTTGCCCTTCATGGTCCTGCCGCTGTACGCCTCCATCGAAAAACTCGACGGCACCCTCGTGGACGCCGCCAAGGATCTGGGCGCCAGCAGCCTGAAAGCCTTCTGGCACATCACCATTCCGCTGACCCTGCCCGGCATCGTGGGCGGCTGCATGCTCGTCTTTTTGCCCGCCCTCGGCTGCTTTTACGTGCCGGAAATCCTCGGCGGCTCCAAGACCATGCTTCTTGGCACCTTCATCAAGAACCAGTTCCTCCTGACCGAAAACCTCCCTCTGGGATCGGCTGCCAGCACGGTCATGACACTGCTTCTGATCATGATGGCCCTGCTTTACCGCCTTTGCAGCACGCGTATTGCCATGCGCGAGGACAAGGGACTCTTCCCCATGGACAAGGCCAAGGCCGAGCCTGAGCTCGCCGCAACCCGGGCATAAGGGGGAAAGACATGATCAGCCGGTACGCAAAGCGCCTTTACCTTGCCTTCATCTACCTCTTTTTCTACCTGCCGCTCCTGGTAGTGTTCATCTATTCATTCAACATGAACAAGTACACCGCCAACTGGACCGGGTTTTCCTTCCGCTGGTACGAAGTGCTGCTCAACAACACCGCCCTTTTGGACGCCGCGCTCAACTCCCTTTTGGTCGCCGTCTGCGCGGCAACCGCGGCAACCATACTCGGCACCATCACGGCGCTCTGCGTGAAACGGTACCGTTTCCCGGGACGCAAGGCCCTTTACGGGTCCGTGCTGCTTTTGACCGTTTCACCCGATATCGTCATGGGCATCTCGCTTTTGCTCATGTTTTTGCTCATCAAGATGGAACTGGGCTTCGTGACGCTGCTCATTGCCCACACCACGCTGTGCGCGCCCTTTGTGACAGTGACCGTCCTCTCGAGACTGGCCGAGTTCGACGAATACCTCATTGAAGCCGCCAGGGACCTGGGCGCCTCCGAAGCCGCCGCCTTCAGGCACGTGCTTTTGCCCATGACCGCCCCGGCAATTGCGGCAGGCTGGCTTTTGAGCTTTACCCTGTCTCTTGATGATATCCTTATCAGTACCTTTACCACCGGGCCGCATTTCGAGGTGCTGCCCGTGAAGATTTATTCCATGGTAAAGCTGGGAGTCAAGCCGGACGTCAACGCCCTTTCAACGGTGATGTTCGTTTTGACGCTCGTTTTTGTTTTACTTGCCCAACTCATTTATCAATTCAGGAGGAAATGATGCCTAACTCTTTGTTTTCCCGTTTTATCCGTCCTGTCCTTTCCCTTTTGGGTGTCATGTTCCTGTGCCTTGCCGTACAAAAGCACGCACTGGCTGCAGGACAGGTCGTCGTCTACAACTGGTCGGAATACATCCCCCAGTCCGTCCTTGACAACTTCACCAAGGAAACCGGCATCAAGGTGATCTATTCCACCTTCGAGTCCAATGAAGCCATGTATGCCAAGGTCAAAATGATGCGCGGCAAATCCTACGACGTCATCGTGCCGTCCGGCTACTTTGTTGACATGATGCGCCGGGCCAACCTCCTGCAGAAAGTCGATAAAACGAAGCTCACCAACCTGAAAAACATCGACCCGTCCGTTTTGAGCCAGGACTTTGACCGTGACAACAGCTACAGCATCCCCTACATGTGGGGCGCCGTCGGCCTGGCCTACAACACCAAGTACATCCCCAAAGGCTCGCTCACCAAATGGGCACAGCTCCAGGACCCGAAATACAAGGGCCGCATCATCATGACAGACGACCTGCGTGACGCCCTGGGTCTTGCCATGCGCGCCGAAGGCCGTTCCTCCAACTCGACAAAGACCGAGGACATCAAGGCCGGATACGACTTCCTGGCAAAGCTCAAGCCTTCCATCCGGGTTTTTGACGTCACCGCCATCAAGCAGGCCCTGATCACCGAAGAAGTCTGGCTCGGCCCCATCTGGAACGGCGACTACCTCGTTGCGAAAGAAGAAAAACCCGAACTCGACTACGTCTTCCCTGAAGAAGGCGTCATCGTCTGGGTCGACAGCTTTGTCATCCCTGTCGGCGCGAAAAACGTCAGCAATGCCCATACCTTCATCAACTACATGCTGCGCCCGGACGTCGCGGTTGAATGCGTGAAAGAGTACAAGTACTCCACCCCCAACCTCGAAGCCATCAAGCTGCTGCCGGCCGACATGAAGAACAACCCGATCCTCGTGCCGGGCAAAAAAGAAATGAAAAACGCCGAATTCACTGCCGGTGTGGGCGATGCCCTGAAAACCTATGAAAGATACTGGGAGCAGCTCAAAACGCTGAAATAACGCGCGCTGACAGCCTTCCCATACAACAGGGGGCAGGGGAGAAAAACCTTTTTCTCCCCTGCCCTTTTTCTTTAGCCGCTTTTTGTTATACTCGGGCAATCCACTGACCGCTTCAGGAGGAAACGATGCCCAGTTCCGCCCGGTTTTCCCGCCTTATCCGTTTGGCCCTGTCCTTTTTCGGCATGGCATGCCTGTGTATGGCTGCGCAGCAGCACGCCCTCGCCACAGACAGCACCGAAAAAGAAGTCCATGTCTACAACTGGACCGAATACATCCCCGACAGCGTCCTGGCCGACTTCACGAAAAAAACCGGCATCAAAGTCATCTACACCACCTTTGAAACCAGTGAAGCCATGTACAGGGGCGTAAAAGCGGCAAAAAACAGGCACTATGACGTCGTTGTCCCTTCCGGCTACTACGTCGACATCCTGCGCCGGGCGGGCTACCTGCAAAAAATCGATCACAGCCGGATCGCCAACCTCGACAACCTTGACTTTTCCATCATGGACCGGGATTTCGACCCCGAAAACCGCTACAGCATCCCCTACATGTGGGGCGCCGTCGGCCTGGCCTACAACACAAAACACATCCCCAAGGGTACCCTCACCCGCTGGACACAGCTGCAGGACCCCAGGTACAAGGGCAAAATCCTCATGACGGACGACCTGCGCGACGCACTCGGCCTTGCCATGCTGGCACAGGGGCGCTCCTCCAACTCCCGGCAGCCCGCCGACATCAAGGCAGGCTACGAATTCCTCGTCAAACTCAAGCCCTCCATCCGGATATTTGACGTCACAGCCACCAAGGATGCCCTGATCAACGAAGACGTCTGGCTGGCCCCCATGTGGAACGGCGACTACCTTGTCGCAAAAGAAAAGAAACCCGAACTCGACTACGTCTTTCCCGATGAAGGCGCCGTACTCTGGGTGGACAGCTTCGTCATCCCTGTCGGCGCGAAAAATGTCGACCATGCCTACGCCTTCATCAACTACATGCTGCGCCCCGAAGTCGCGGCCGAATGCGTGAAGGAATACCGCTACTCCACCCCCAACCTCGCCGCAAGAAAACTCCTGCCGGCCGCGCTTCGCAACAACCCCA
>JAJDFZ010000034.1 GCA_030269625.1 Oxalobacter sp. OttesenSCG-928-P03
GGGATGTCCTTCAGGGTGGGGTAGCATTTTTCGCCGAGTATCTCGTCGTACAGCGGATTGACGGGGATGATGCGGTAGCCTTCTGCCTGCATGTAGGTGGGTACGTAGTTTTTCGGCCCGGAATTGGGCGAACAGCCCACGACCGCCACGGTTTTGATTGTCTGGAAAACTTCACGGATACCGTCATCGCTGTCAATAATCATGTCTTCTCCATCAGGGTCAGCCCTGGCCTGGTTGCGCCTGAAGGGAACAGGCGGGAAAGTCTTTATCGTATCACTGATTCGATGGTTTGGAGGGGTTTTAGTCCCTGTCGAAAAGGCGCGGGATTTCGATGTGCGGGCAGCGGTTCATGACGACTTTGAGCCCGGCATCCGATGCCCGCCCGGCAGCCTTTTCGTTGATGACGCCCAGTTGCATCCACAATACCCCGGCACCGATGGCGATGGCCTCTTCCGCCACGGGAAAGACGGCGTCAGACGGGATAAAGCAGTCAACCATGTCGATTTTGACCGGGATGTCCTTGAGCGAGGAATAGCATTTCAGGCCAAAGACTTCGTCGTGCTCGGGGTTGACGGGAATGACGTTAAACCCCCTTTCCATGAGGAAAAGCGGCACCATGTTGCCTGCGCCGGGATGGGGCGTACACCCGACGGCGGCGATGGTCCTGACGTTTTGCAGGATGTCCCTGATTCCCCTGTCACTTTCAACGATCATGTCATGTTCCTTGCGGGATGGTTCGTACTTTCGGCACTTTATCCAGAGACCACAGGCGGATGGCCTGGTTCCACAGGTCATCTACGCTGGTGTCGTTTCCCTTGAGTGATGTCATGCCGAGAAACCCGAAAACCGCCATCAGGTCGGCCACGGGATTTTTGCCGTCCAGCGGTTTTGCCAGGGTCTGCTTGGAAAGTTTTTCTCCGGCAGCATTCACGGCCACCGGCAGGTGGGCATACTCGGTGAAGGCAACGCCAAGGTGATGCTGCAGGCAGATCTGGCGCGGGGTGGAATCCAGGAGATCGGCGCCGCGGACGATACGGGTAATGCCCTGCTCGGCGTCGTCAACCACGACCGCCAGCTGGTAGGCAAAAAAGCCGTCCGCACGCAACAGGACAAAGTCGCCGATTTCCTTTTCAAGGTCCTGCGAAACGACGCCCTGCACGAGATCGGTAAAGGTGATGCGCTCTCCTGCAACGCGCATGCGCCAGGAACGGGACGCCCTGCCATCGGAGAGCCCGGCCGCGCAGGTGCCGGGGTAAATGTGGGCGCCGTCTTTTGCAATGGCGGAATCGCTGATTTCCTTGCGGGTGCAGGCGCAGGGGTAAACGAGGTCTTTGTTTTTGAGGCTGTCGAGGGCGGCCCGGTAGGCTTCCGGGCGGTCGCTCTGCCGCATGACGGTGCCATTCCACATGAAGCCGTATGCCTCAAGGGCAAGCATGATGGCCTTGTCATATTCCGGGCGGCAGCGCGGCCCGTCGACATCTTCCATGCGGACAAGCCATTCGCCATCGTTGGCGCGGGCATCAAGATAGCTGCCCGCTGCCGCGACAAGCGAGCCGAAATGCAGCGGTCCGGTCGGGGAAGGAGCAAAACGCCCCCGGTAAATCGGTGTACTCATGTGATACTCCATTTCACCTGGCAGGTATTCTGTCAAAAAGAAGCGTCCTCTCCGAGTTTGCAATACGCCCCGCGTTCTTGTCAATCGCCCGGGATTTCATCCTTTTGCAGGCTCAGGGCAGCGCCGGTTTCAGGTATAATCATTCGCCTCTACCGGATGGGCTTTTTTATGTCTCTTGTCACGCTGAAATCATCGGATTATGCGGAACTTCTCGATTCCCTGGACGATGGCTCGTGGATTTTTGTCTGCCTGTGCGCTGACTGGTGCGGTTCGTGCCGCGAATACCGCCCTCAGCTGGAATCGCTGGCAGCGGCACGCAAGGATGTGCGCTTTTTCTGGGTGGATATTGAGGATCATGGCGATATGCTGGGCGACCTGGATGTGGACAAGTTTCCCACGATCCTGATCCAGAAAGCGGAGCTTGTCGCGTTTTACAGCTGTATTCACCCGGACGCAAAGCTGGCGGAGCGTATCCTGCAAAGCATGATGGATGAAAGCCCCGAGAAACTTCACGAGCAGGCCCAAAGCTCTGACGAGCGCCGCATGTGGCAAAAGGACTGCAGTTTCAGGACGATGCTGCAAAACGGGCTGGACGCCGCCGCCTGATCTGCCTCAAACAACCGTCCTGTTTTCGGCTTTGATGCCAAAATCTGATGCAGAGTGGCATGGATGTGGTAATTTATCGGTTAAGTCTCTGTTCATGAAACACCGGGCTGCCAAAGGCGCAGCCTCTGCACCGCAAACATTTCAAAACCTTCTTTTTTCAAGGGAGGCACGTCATGAAGAAATATGATGTGGTTGTTATCGGCCTCGGCCCTGCCGGTATGGCGGTAACAAACATGGCATCGGAAATGGGGCTGAAGGTACTGGCGGTGGAAAGCCGCAACATTGGCGGCGAATGCAGCAACACGGGCTGTATTCCTTCCAAGGCGCTTTTGGCGATTTCCGAGAAAAACCCGATGCTTGCCGAACCTTTTGCCCGTATCAATGCGGATATCGATCATATCCGTGAAAACCGCATCTCGTCGCTGTCGGGCAAGGCCGATATCCTTCTCGGCCAGGGACCGGCCTCTTTTGTCAACGGAGAGGTTATCCGCGTGGGAGAGGAGGAATATACCGGCAAGCACATTTTCATTGCCACGGGCACCCGCCCTTTTATCCCGCCCATTGAGGGGCTGGACAAGGTGGAATACCTGACCAATGAAAATCTCTTCCAGCTGGAGGCCATACCGGAAAGCCTGACGTTTATCGGCGGTGGCGCCATCGCCTGTGAAATGTCGCAGGCCTTTGCCCGGATGGGCTGCAAATGCACGATTGTGCATGACAGGCCCTACCTTTTGCCCAACGGGGAAAAAGAGGCCGGCGAATTCCTGCAAAGGGGGTGTGAAAAGCTGGGCATCACGGTTTACAACTCCCGTGTGATTGCCCGTGTCAGCAAACGGGATAACGGGCGGATCGTGGTCCGCACGCGCGACGGGGAAGAAATCGAGTCGGAAAAACTGGTGGTGGCAGCCGGGCGCAGTTATGATTTTTCGTCGCTTCACCTGGAAAACGCCGGGGTGGAATATGGCCGGAAAGGGATCGTGGTGGATGACTACCTGCGCACGACCAACAAGCATATCCACGCCATCGGCGATTGCAACGGCTCGTACCTGCTTTCGCATGCCGCGATGCACCAGGGGATGCTGGCGCTGATGAATACGATGATGATGCCGCCGCTGAAGAAAAAATACCTGAAATACCCGGTTCCCTGGACGGTCTTTACCGAACCGCAGGTATCGCATGTCGGCAGGACATCGGCCGAACTGGATGCGGAGCATATTGATTACGAGATGGTGGAAACGAAGTACAGCGACTATGAAAACGCTGTCGCCGGTGACAAGGGCGAAGGCTATGTCCGGGTCTATGCCTCCTCGGCAGGCCGGATTTACGGCGTTTCCATTGTCGGCGCAAATTCAGGCGAGATGATCAATGAATGGGCGCTGGCGATCCAGCATAATATCGGGCTTTATGATTTGATGATGACGATGCATTCTTTCCCGACGATGGGCTTTCTTTCCAAGCGCATCGGTGAAAACTGGATGATGAAAAAAATGCAGCCGGGCTTTGTGAAAAAGCTGCTCAAGCTGTTTTTCTGATCCTGCCGCAGACAAAACACCCTGTTTTAAACGGTTTCCCCGCAACAGAACGCCGGGAAACCGTTTAAACGTTACAGCCCCCTGAACTGGGCGCAACTCCTGAAGACCTTGAGCGATGGCCTGACGTTTTTCTGGCGGCACCACTTGGCTGTCAGTTTCAAAAGCTCCTTGATGTCCCGGCCGGATATGCCGCCAAAATGCCTGACGAGGCTGGCAATCAGCTTGTCGGACAATTTGAACTCAAACTGGTCTGCCAGCACTTTCCAGATGCGCCGGGCATCTTCCGGACCCGGCACCTCATACACGATGGTGGCAATACAGCGTGATGCAATCGCGTCATCCACATCCTCCACGCGGTTTGTCGTCAGGAAAAGCAGCCCGTGGAAGTATTCGAGCGTGCGCAAGAACGCGGCGACAACCGCATTGTGATCCATGTCATTGCCCCGCCTGCGGATATAGACATCGGCTTCATCAATCAGCATGACAGCCCCCCAGCGCTGGGCGCGCTTGAGTATCTTGTCGAGATTGACTTCAACATCCACGGAAAGGACTCCCAGCTGTCCGGAATGCACACGATAAAGCGGGCGATGGGCAACTTCGGCATAAACCTCGGCTGTCAGCGTCTTGCCCAGCCCCGGCGATCCCTTGCAGAGAATCGTGGTGCCGCCGGACTTTCCGACGATGATATCTTCCATGAGGACGTCCATGTCCTGCGTCAGGATATCAACCAGGTCACGGTGCTCTTCCGGCAAAACCAGCTTATCGCGCAGGCCGGGGTTGTAGACATACTCGGTCAGGTTGTTGACATGGATCCACATGGTGGTATGCGTTTCCAGGTTGAAGCAGAAAATCTTCGGGTGGATCGGTATCCGGGAATACATCTTCCCGATCGAGGCCCACAGGGGTGAATCCGCCTGCATGAAAAACTTCCGCTGCATGGCGCCTTCATCGTTGATCACCTTGACCGGCCCCTCGAAAGCAATGCGTTCGCCATTTCCCATCCTCTTTTCGAGGTCCACCTCAAGGCCGCTTTTCTCGGCGATGAACTGTTCGTTCGGCTTCTGGAGAATTGTCGAGAATTTGTCGACGGCCTGCAGATACCGTTCCTTGAGCCCGGGCGTCTCCTTGATAAAGCCTTTTGCGGCAAGAATGTCGGCGACCCGCGTGTGCGAGAGGTCATCCGCAAAAAAGTAAAGATACCGGCTGTTGGCCCGCTGCTGGACATCCAGGCTGGTCTGGGGGCTGTTGGCGATAATATGCACGGCAACATTGGGAGGCGCTGTCCGGTTTTCCTGGTAGTAAATGTTACTGACCAGCCAGGGCAGCTGCTCGCTTTTGCCGCTGATGCTGTATATCCACCCGTCAATCATGTTGTGCAGAAGATACTGGCCAAGCGCCTGCGCAAACATCTTGAGGCTGGAGACCTCGATATTGGCCGGGTCCTCTTCCGCCTGCGAGAGCCCCTCCATCGTTGCCGCCGCAATGGTATGCCCGCCCTCTGTCAGCTTGTCATAAAGCCAGGCTTTCTGGATTTCATCGAGCTGGTTGAGGTAAATCGTGATCTCATCATTATCGCGCAGCAAAACGTAGGAAGGGATGTTCTGCGCCCAGGCGGCCTGGAGAAAAAGCAGCTGCGCCTCCCTGGCGATAGCGGTGGAAACGGAAATGGCTATTCCCTGGTATTGTTCTTTGTCCATGCTGTTTGCTCCCGTCATCGCTGTTCATGCAGTCACTGCACCAGGTTGTCCGGGCGGCTTTGCGCATCAATAAACCCGGCTCTGGCAGGCAGATTTTTTTATATCATACTGCCACTTGTCTGTCATGCCCGAAGAGAAAATACCGGGGCGGTTCCCTGTTAGGGCAACCCCCTGGCGAACCGCCTTTTTTTGTTTTAGTCCTGCCGCCGCCAGACGATGGGGGCCTTGGCTTTTTTGCTGATTTCGTCGAGGTAGGCTTCGTGTTCGGCCTCTTCTTTAGGGGTGACTTTGCGCACGACGATGTCGGCCTTGAAGGGAACGTTGCTGAGGTCATCAAGATGGGAAGCCAGTTCGATGCCCAGGGCTTCCTGGCCGCGTGTCATGGTGAGGTAAACCTCGCCAAGCAGGGCCGAGTCGACCAGCGCGCCGTGAAGCTCGCGGTGGGTGTTGTCGATTTCGTAGCGTTCGCACAGCGCATCGAGCGAATTGCGCCTGCCGGGGAAAAAATCACGCGCCATTGCCAGCGTATCGGTGACTTTGGTGGTGAGTTCGTCGATGCGCGGAAGGCCGAGCCTTGCGAGTTCGGCGTTGAGAAAGCCTACGTCAAAGGGGGCGTTGTGGATGATGAGTTCGGCGCCCCGGATGTAGTCGCAGAAGGCTTCGGCAATCTCGGCGAATCCGGGCTTGTCGGCGAGAAATTCGTTGGTGATGCCGTGGATGGCAATGGCCTCTTCGGGAACGTCACGCTCGGGGTTGATGTAGTGGTGAAAATGGTTTTTTGTCATCTGGCGGCTTTTCAGCTCGATGCAGCCGATTTCGATGATGCGGTCTCCCTCTTCGTGGGAAAGGCCGGTGGTTTCGGTGTCCAGTATGATCTGTCGCATGGTATGCCTGTTTCGGTGTCAGAGCAGGCGCGCCAAAAGCGCCTTGTCCCATTTGCTTTCCAGCGGAATCCTGACGGTGTGCCCGCTGCCGGGCGCAACGGTGACAGGCTCGCCTTCGATATTGGTCATTTTTTCGAGGGTGACAAGCTCGTTGCCTTCCGGGTGGAGGATTTCAAGCCTGTCGCCGACGGAAAAGCGGTTTTTGACGGTAACGATCGCCCAGCCGTCTTCGATTTTTTCGATGTCACCGACGTAGTGGCTGTTGTGCAGCTCGGATGCGCCGGTGAGGTAGTTCTGGTATTCCTGTGTGTGGTGGCGCTTGTAAAAGCCATCGGTGTAGCCCCGGTTGGCCAGCCCCTGCAGCGCGCCTAAAAGGGTGGTGTCAAAGGGACGGCCCGCAACAGCGTCATCAATCGCCTTGCGGTAAACCTGGGCGGTGCGGGCAACGTAGTAGATGGATTTGGTGCGGCCTTCGATCTTGAGGGAGTCCACGCCGATTTTCACGAGCCGCTCGATGTGTTCGACGGCGCGCAGGTCTTTGGAATTGAGGATGTAGGTGCCGTGCTCATCTTCGATGATGGGCATGAGCTGCCCTGCCCGCTTGCCTTCTTCGATGAGGTAGACGCGGTCTGCCAGCGGATGGCGCGGGGCATCCCCGAGCGCGGAAAAGGAGGTGTTGGCGTCATTCATGATTTGCGCCATGGAAAGCGGAAGCACGTCGCCCTCCCCGTTTTCTTCGGCATTGTGGACGGTGTAGTTCCAGCGGCAGGAATTGGTGCAGGTGCCCTGGTTGGAATCGCGGTGGTTGAAGTAGCCGGAAAGGAGGCACCGCCCGGAATATGCCACGCAGAGCGCGCCGTGGACAAAGACTTCGAGTTCCATGTCGGGGCACTGCTGGCGGATTTCCTCGACTTCATCGAGGGACAGCTCGCGCGAGAGGATGATGCGTGTCAGCCCGATGCGCTGCCAGAATTTGACGTCGGCCCAGTTGATGGCGTTGGCCTGGACAGACAGGTGTATCGGCATGTCGGGCCATTTATCCCGAACCATCATGATGAGGCCGGGGTCGGCCATGATGAGGGCATCGGGTTTCATGGCGATGACAGGTTCCATGTCGGCCATGTAGGTTTTGAGCTTGGCATTGTGCGCGTAGATGTTGCTGGCGACATAGAAGAGCCTGCCGCGTTCATGGGCTTCGGTAATGCCTTTTTCAAGCATGGCAAGCGAGGAAAAGTCGTTGTTGCGCGCACGCAGGCTGTAGCGCGGCTGGCCTGCATAGACGGCATCTGCGCCAAAGTCATAGGCTTTGTGCATCTTGGCGACAGAGCCTGCGGGAAGGAGGAGTTCGGGTGCTCTCGGCATGGGTTACTGCTTTGTCCGGTCAAAAGGTGATTATACCGAATCCTTGCCTCAGGCGGTTTTGTAAAAGGGGGCGCCGGATGTTTTCCCGCGACCGGCGTTCCTATATTTCGACGATCTGCATGCGCTCAGGCCGCCTTTGGTGAAAGACGCGCCAGGGGTTGGGGCCGTATATGTTTTTGCCGGGCGCGCTCGGGGAAAGAAAGAGGATGAAAAGAAGCGCGAGGCAGGCAACGGCGGACAGAAACGAGAGGATGTAAACCGCGGGGATGCAGGCGTCATACGGTGTGCAGATGCCGGCCTTGAACAGGATGGCAAAGCCCAGGAGAAGCCAGGCCGGAAGAAGGTGCCAGCCGCTGCGGCCGGTGTCATGCAGCCGCCTGAAGTAAAGCGGGATGGCGGGAAGCAGGAAAACCGGCAGGTAAAGCCCCGTGAGTATGTCGGCATGGATACCGCCGAAAAGACGGCACAGGGTGTGCCAGGCGAGGTAAAAAAGGAGGCTGAAGAGATGGTAGCCAAAAAATTCGTTCCGGGTGGCGCGCCCCCCGAAGCCACCCCATGATGTCAATGCCAGCAGGTAGTGGTCCCAGAGGTTGTATTCTGCCGTATGCCTGATGTTCATCATCCGCGCCTCCTTTTTAATGACCGGATATCTGAAAGCGGATAGACCGGGGGTTCCGGTGCCGGTTCCCGGCAGAAACGGGATGTCGCGCCTCTCCTTGAATGCGCGTGGATGTGTAGAATACGGGTTTTTAGCTGCCGGGACGGATTTATGTCATTGAATCAATATAACCAGCCTGTGGGCGATGCCGTGCCGGACTGGAAACCGGCTGTCATGCCGGTACCCCATACGATTAGCGGGCGTTTTATCCGGCTGGAGCCGCTGGATGCGGCAAGGCATCACGCGGCGCTTTTTGCGGCGCACCAGCCCGCCCCGGATGAGCGCAACTGGACTTACCTCCCCTATGAAAAACCGCAAACGCCTGAAGCGATGCAGGCCCATCTGCAAAGGCTTGAGGAGGACGGGAGTCTTGTCAATTTTGCCGTGGTGGATGCAAAAACGGATCGTCCGGCCGGGACGGTCGCGCTGATGCGCATTGACTGTGCGTCCGGCGTGCTGGAAATCGGGCATGTGAACTGGTCGCCCCTCATGCAGCGGAGCGCCGCGTCAACAGAGGCGATTTTCCTGTTGCTGTCCTGTGCCTTTGACGAGCTGGGCTTTCGCCGCTGCGAATGGAAATGCGACAACCTGAATGCGCCTTCGCGCGCGGCTGCCCTGCGTTTTGGCTTTGCATTTGAAGGGACGTTCAAACATGCGATGGTGATCAAGGGGCGCAACCGTGATACGGACTGGTTTGCCATCACCCTTGAGTCCTGGCCCCGCGTGAGGGCGGCCTTTGCGTCATGGCTGGATGCCGCCAATTTTGATGCGGATGGCAGGCAACTCAGGCGGCTCCAGGATTTTTTGCCGCCTGACGCGCCTTAGGCTGTTTTCCTGCCCTTTACCAGGGCAGGATATGTTCGCGGTAGAAATAGCCGCCAGTCGGGTCGTCGTCTTCCAGGAGAGCGAGTTCAACTGCGGTTTTGGCGCCTTCTTCGGCGCTCAGTTCGCCTCTCGGGTTCATGTCGGAACGGACGTTGCCGGGATGGGCGGAATTGACCTTGATGCCGGTTCCCTGCAGCAGGTCGGCCAGGTGCACGGTAAAGGCGTTTAACGCGGTCTTGCTGGCGTTGTAGGCAAAGGCTTTTGAATCCTTGATGGGAGAGTCCGGCCTGCTGTGGCAGGCAAGCGAACCGAGGATGCTCGACTGGTTGACGATGCGGCCTGCCGGGCTTTTCTGGATGAGCGGCAAGAGAAGCTGGGTCAGCTCGACCAGGTTGAAGAAATTGGCGTCGAAAGTCTCGCGGAGCACGTCAACAGGCACGGTATTGACCTTGTGCGTGCCGTCGATGGAGATGGCGGCATTGTTCACGAGGATATCAAGCCTGCCGTAGTCTTTTTCGATGATGTCGCGCGCGGCAACGAAGGTTTCGGGGTCGTTCATATCGACATGCAGGTACCGCACGTTGTCATAACCGGCATTTTTCAGGGAGGCGACAGCCTCTACTCCGCGGACAGGCACGCGGGAACCCAGGATAACCATGCAGCCCGCTTCGGCAAGCTGGCGGCAGATTTCGAGGCCGATTCCCCTGTTGCCGCCGGTGACAAGGGCGATTTTCTGTTCTGGCTTTTGTTCTGACATCGTTTTTCCCTTTTTGCGATGGTTGATACCTGTTTGTTATTTTATGCGAGTTTGGCCGCCTTGCGCGTGCCTTAAGCCCCCCTGGCGACTTCGAGGACGCGCAAAAGCGATTCGGCCCTGCCCGGCACCTGCCACTGGATGGTCTGCCCGACAGAAAGGCCCAAAAGCGCGATGCCGACGGGCGCCAGGATGGAAATGCGGTTTTTGTCGCTGTCGGCTTCTTCCGGTGAGACCAGTTTCATCTCGTAAGCCTCCTGCGATTTGTCATCAATAAAGCGGATAGTCGAATTCAGCGTCACGATGTCGGCCCCGATTTCGGATGGCTCGACAATGTCGGCGCGCCTGAGTTCGTCAATCAAATCCTGCCGTGCCGGGATATTGCGGTATTTGGGCAGATCCAGCAGCTGCTCGAGATAATCATAATCAGCTGTGGTGACGGTGATCGGTGGCCTGTCCAGCATGTTTTTTCCTTTTTTCGTGTTTACCCCGGCCTTTAAGCCGGGCATAAACGGTTAGTTATGCCATCTTTTCTGATGGGGTATGTGTCAATGTCAGTCCGGTTTCGCGAAAGCGTCCGTCTTTCCCAAAAGCAGGCAATCCGGTTTGAATGGTTTCAAACCGGATTGCTGTTTCTTTCCGGCCTTATGCCGCCGGGGACACAAGCACTATATCAGGGCTTGATCGCTATTTTCAAGACCCCGTCGCGCTGGCTCATGAAAAGATCGTAGGCTTCCTCGATCTGGTCAAGCCGGTACTCGTGCGTAACCAGGTGCTGCAGATCGATGCGGCCGCTTCTGACGACGTTTAAAAGCCGCCTCATGCGCTCTTTTCCGCCGGGACAAAGCGAGGTGATGATCTTGTGGTCGCCCAGGCCCGCGGCGAAGGAATCCGCCGGGATGGAGAGCTTGCCGGAATAAACCCCCAGGCTGGAAAGTGTACCGCCGGGTTTTAAAACCCGCATGCAGCTTTCAAAGGTCCCCTGGGTGCCGAGCGCCTCGATGGCGACATCCACGCCCTGCCCCTTGGTAAGGCGCATGATTTCCTCGACCGGGTCTACATGGTTGTAGTTGATGGTGATGTCCGCGCCCATTTTCTTGGCGATGATCAGGCGCTCCGGGATGCCGTCAACGGCAATGATCAGGGTGGCGCCCTTGAGCTTGGCCCCCGCCGTGGCGCACAGGCCGATCGGTCCCTGCGCAAAGACAACCACGCTGTCGCCGATTTTCACATTGGCGTTTTCCGCCCCGGCAAAACCGGTGGACATGATGTCCGGGCACATGAGCACCTGCTCATCAGAAACGCCCTCAGGGATATGCTGGAGGTTTGCCGTGGCATACGGCACCAGGAGATATTCGGCCTGGCTGCCGTCGATGGTGTTGCCAAAACGCCAGCCGCCCGCGGCAACGCCCTGGCACTGGCTCTTGCGATCATCCAGGCAGGTAAAGCACTGGCCGCAGGGCGTGATGGCGCCCACGACAACGCGCTGGCCTTTTTCATAGACGGTTTCAACGGCTGAACCCAGTTCCTCGATGACACCGATAGGCTCGTGACCGATGGTCAGGCCGGGCTTGACGGGATACTCACCCTTCAGGATATGGATATCCGTGCCGCAGATGGTGGTAGTGGTAATACGGACCAGCGCATCTGTCGGACCCACTTTCGGGATGGGTTTTTCTTCGATTCGGATCTTGCCTGGCTCGATAAAGACTGCTGCTTTCATTGTTCCCATACGCTTGGCTCCATAAGTTTGGTTTCCCCAAAAAGCGGCAACCCCAGGCATCCGGGCATACCGGCCATTCGGAATCGTCCACCGGCACACAGCCTCTTGTGCATCCTGCACCCGCGCGCCAGCACCTGTTGCATCTGTTGCATTTATTGCATCTGCTGGAATTAGACTAACCCTGACTTGCCTCTTTTACAATTGACTCAGGGCAATTTTCCCGATTTAAAATCGAAGGCTGATCGTCAGGATGCGGGCGCTTTCCCGGCCCGTTTTGACGGTTTTTTGGCAGTTTGGGCAACAGCAGCCGTTTTGGCGGTTTTGCCGGTTTTCGCGGGCTTTGCCCCGGAAGCGGCCCTAGCGGCTTTGGCGGGTGAGGCGGCAGCCGTTTTGCGGGGCGTGCGCGCTTTCGGTTTTGCGCCCCCGTTGGTTTTCGGCTTCGCTGTGCCGGTGGTTTTGGAGGGTTTCGCGGCTTTAGTGGCGTTAGCGGTTTTAGCTGTTCCGGCTTTCCTGGCGGCCTTGCCCGTTTTCGGAACAGAAAGCCCGGTGCCTGCCAGGGGATTGTTCATGTAGGGGAAAAATTCCTGGTCATCCACCAGCATATGCGTGGCAACCACGTCATAGGCCAGAAAGCTGAAAAGCTCACCCAGCTCAAGCCGCCCGTCGTAATAGCGCCTGGCGAGCCTTTTGGCCTTGCGGACGATGCTGCTGTGAAGCCGGGCATGTTCTTCGGCCCCCGGGAAACCCGCCTCGCGGATGATCTGCTCTTCATCGTGAAAATGACCCGATACCGCCTCCAGCAGCCCATTGATGAGAATGGTGATATTTTCGCGGGGCTTGCCGGCCAAAAGCGCGGAAAGCAGGTTGTTGGTATGGGCAAAAAGCTGCCGGTGCTGGCGGTCGACCACGGGGTGCCCCGAATCGTAGCTCCTGCGCCAGGCAAGCCGCAAAAAACCGGATGCCTGGGCAAAATAGGCAGGAATGGCTTCCAGCAGGTCAATCGTATCCAGCTCTATCCGGTTGCGTCCCTTGTTCTTGGCGCGATACAGGGCGGAATCGGCCCGCTCGACCCAGCGATGCCAGGTTTCGCCCTGGATATAGGCAGCAACGCCAAAGCTGGCGGTCAGCACCCCGATGTGTTCAAAGTCGTGCTGCTCAATGGCATAGCGGATGCGCTCGGCCACGATGGCGGCGCTGTCGAGATCGGTGTCAGGCAGGATGATGACAAACTCTTCCCCGCCCCACCTGGCCAGCACGTCCGAGGCCCGCAGGCTTTCATTGACCACCCGGCAGAATTCGATGAGGACGGCATCACCAATATTATGCCCCCAGGTATCGTTGACATTCTTGAAATGGTCCAGATCGGCAAAGACAATGGTCACCGGGCTGCTGCTTCTGTCCTGCCGGGTCATTTCCTGCCGTCCGATAACTTCGGCCTGAACGCGGTTCCAGACGCCGGTAAGCGGATCAGTCGTCGCCTGCAGCCGCATGTCGTCAATCTGTCTCTGGAGATCGAGTATGGTTTCCTGCGACTTTTCGAGCATTTCCTGCATCCCGGCATTGAGCCAGATGCTGTCCTGCACATGCACCCCGACAAAGCCGAGGCTGGTGACCATGCCCAGATCGTTTTTCAGGGGAAAGCAGACCGTGGCAAAGGTAAATGTCCGCGTGCCGATGCCAACCTGGTCCACATAACGGGCGGGCCTGCCGCTGGCCATGACTTCTTCATGGCGCTGGTACATGAGCCTGGCGGAATCAGGCAGGAGATAGTCATCCGGCTTTTTTCCGGTAATCTCGTCAGGCGGATGGCCGATGATGCCGGCAACCTCGCTGTTGACATACAGGAAACGGTGCTGGCGGTCTTTCAGGCCGAAGACCGTTTGCGATCCGTCAAAAAGATTGTCCAGAAAACGGACAAGGTTGACCTGCTCCGGCGTTAAATGCGTTTTTTCAGATGACATTTCCCCTGCTATCCCTTTCCGTTCTGCGGCTTTGCCGAAAGCGTGCGAATCATATCCATGATCTGTCCCAGCATGTCATTGACCTCATCCTTGCACCAGGTGCTGATGTTGTGTTCCATGCCGGGATAAATGGTCCCTTTGGCATGGCCGCCTGCCACGTTGTAGAGATCGGCTATCCGTGCTGCGGTCCCCTGGGGAACGCGGGAATCGTCCCCGCCCTGGAAAAAGAGCGCTTGCGGCAGCAGGGAAAGCCCGCCTTCTTCCAGAATACGCGCCGGATTGGCTTCTTCCATTGTTTCGGCATCGCCGAAAAAAGCGCGATGCCCCAGGAGGGTTTCGATCATTCCCTGTTTTTCCGCCATGCGGTAGCGCGCTGTCGGGTCCAGCACACCGGAACAGGTGATGAGAAAATCCGTGCGTGCGCTAAAGCCGCCTTCCATGGGGATGGCGGTATAGCGGCTGTCATCAGGACACAGCGCGGAAAGCAGGGCCAGGTGTCCGCCGCTGGAAACGCCGATGAGGCCGACCTTGTCCTGCATGATGCGGTACTGGGCAGCGTGCTGCCTGAGCCAGCGCACGGCGTAATTGATATCCTGGAGTGCCGCGGGATACGGCGAGGAAGGCGGCATGCGAAAATCAATCGCCATGATAACCATGCCATAAGAAGCGAGCAGATCGGAAAAACCGTGCGTGGCAGTGCGGTCACCGGAAACCCAGGTGCCGCCGTGGATACAGACCGCTGCCGGGAAAGGCCCCTTGCCGCCCGGATAGTAGATGACGGCACGCAGGGTGTGCCCTTCTGCTTCAAGCCAGACGACTTCCCGCATGTTGACGGAAAATCCGGGGGATTTCAACGGTAAAGGGTCTCGCATGGGGGTATCCCTTCCTTGTCGCATAAAAATTGCATTTATGACATTATGCCCTTAACAGGCGGCAATATGAAGGGGCTGACGGACAATACCGGGCTTTTTCTGTTCTTTTTGTGTTTCAGGCTCAGCTGATGCTACAATCCTTCCTCTGTGCCCGGGTGGTGAAATTGGTAGACACAAGGGATTTAAAATCCCTCGCCAGTGATGGCGTACCGGTTCGATTCCGGTCCCGGGCACCACAATAATTATGACTTTTCGTTTATCTTCAATAAGTTATAAATCAAAACGGTCGACTGATGTGATACAACGTGTGATACACGCTGTGATACGCACGTTATCGGAAGGCCCGACATGCTCATCTCCCTTGGCTTAACCATGCACCTGAAAACCCGCTATATCCAGTTGCGCGGCTCCACCTACCAGTTCGCCCTACGCATTCCCGCTGATCTTGTTAAGCGGTATGGCAAGCAGCTTATCCGTACCTCTCTTCACACAAAAGACCAGAAGGAAGCCA
>JAJDFZ010000035.1 GCA_030269625.1 Oxalobacter sp. OttesenSCG-928-P03
TCGGCAATATTGTGCTATTGGTGCTTTATCTTCTGCTGATCGGGCGGGGAATGACCATTTCCATGCAGGCATCCTCGGTATTTTCCCGTCTTCTGGCCGGTGCCATTACCATGATGTTCTTTACCTATGCTTTTGTGAATATGGGGATGGTCAGCGGCATCCTGCCTGTAGTGGGTGTTCCCCTTCCTTTCATGAGTTATGGCGGGACAGCCATGGTGACGCTGGGACTTGGCGCCGGCATCCTGATGAGTATTCATCGGCACAGAAAGCTGGTGCAGACCTGATGGCGGTATCATTTGGTTTACAATGATGATGTTGCTTGAAAGAATGATTTTGCAGTATGAATATAAAACAGATGAATGTACCCGCTGATGCTGGATTGGCAAAGACGGCACAAAAAATGACGGGCTGGCTCAATTTGCCGGCTGTTTTCCTGGCTGTGTGCTGCCTGATACTGGCAGGTTGTTCGACGATGTCAAAGTCATCTGGCAGGTATCCCGGCAGGACGACGGGAACAACGGCGTCAACCGGGACAACCAGCTCGGGTATGCCCAAGGCCGGCTCCGGACGTGGCGGATATTACCAGGATGATGGTCCGATGGAATACACACCTGAAGACCTGCAAAATACACCGGATGCCATCCCTCGCGTGGAGCCTTATGCGCGGGCGGCCAACAGACCTTATACCGTATTCGGAAAAACCTACGTCCCTGTCACGGATAACCGCGTTTACAAGGTAACGGGCCTGGGCAGCTGGTACGGCAAGAAATTCCACGGTAACAAGACTTCGTCAGGGGAAGTCTATGACATGTTCAAAATGACGGCCGCACACCCGACATTGCCGATCCCCTGTTATGCGCGTGTGACCAATGTGAATACAGGCAAACAGGTGATTGTCAGGGTCAACGACCGGGGGCCGTTTCATTCAGACCGGATTATTGATCTTTCCTATACTGCTGCTCTCAAGCTGGGGTATCTGAATCAGGGCAGTACGCTGGTGGAAGTCGAACATTTGCTGCCGGATGAAATCGAGCGCATCAATCTGGCCAGGGCGCAGAATCAGACGCCTGTACAGCAGAGTGCTCCGCAGACGGTGGTAGTGAAACAGGAGCCGGCGTCAAGGGGAGAAAAGCCGGCAGTGATTCCGGCAGCCGCTTCTGTCGGTGCAGCAGGCAAGGTCGAGAGTGCCGGCAATCCGTCAAAGGTGGTTGCATACTATCTGCAACTGGGCGCTTATCAGCAGGTTGCAAATGCACAATCCACCCAGGCGGAGTATGCCCTGAACTGGGCGCACGTTCTGCCGGGCGTGGAACTGGTGATGACAGATGATTATTACCGGTTGTTTGCCGGCCCTTTCCATTCACAGGAAGAAGCCAATTATGCCGCGCAACAGATCGAAAGCGCAGGGCAGTATCGCCCGCTGGTTGTCAGGCGTTGACACTCGGGTCAGAACTCATTAAGCAGTAAAAAAGCGCATGGAATTCATGCGCTTTTTTGTATGGAAAAAACGTGAATCAGTCGCCGTACAGCTTCTGTTTCAGTTCGCGGCGCTGCTGTGCTTCAAGTGAAAGTGTTGCTGTTGGGCGGGCAAGAAGACGCGGAATGCCAATAGGTTCTCCTGTCTCTTCACACCAGCCGTACTCTCCCGCATCAATACTGGCGATGGATTGCTGAACTTTCTTGAGCAGCTTGCGTTCGCGGTCTCTTGTACGCAGTTCCAGAGCGTGCTCTTCCTCAATGGTGGCACGATCAGCGGGGTCGGGCACAAGTGGGGTATCACGAAGATTTTCTGTTGTCTCACCGGCATTTTTGATGAGTGTTGCTTCGAGTTCTTTCAGACGGTTTCTGAAAAAGGCAAGCTGGGCAGGATTCATGTAATCCTTTTCACCCATTTTGAGAACCTGCTCTTCAGTGAGGAGCGCATTATCCGCTTTGGCAGATGCCGCTTTTTTCGCTTTTGTATTCACGTTGCTTCTTCCCTTCACTCTGATCATCTAACTTTTATTTATAAACCGGGCTATTTTACAAGATAGGTATTGCACAATGGATTCAAAAGATCTGCAAGTAAATTTATTGGCAGAAATGACTTCAGTCAAGCTCCTTCAAATTAATCATCCTGCTAATAGTACTGTTTTTTATTCCATATATCCAGTCTAAATCAGACATGCCTGCAAACCTTCCAGAAAAGCCGATTGAGGCAGGTTTTTCCCGATAAAGACCATTTTGCTCCGGCGGGTTTCTTCATCGTTCCATTTTTCCACGATATCGGATCCCATGAGTTGCTGTACCCCCTGAAAGACGACTTTGCGATCGGCATTTTCCATGTAAAGGATACCTTTGTAGCGCATCATCCGCGAACCGTATTCCTGAATCATTCTCGAGAGGAAATCGTTAAGCATGGCAGGGTCAAAAGGCCGCTCACTCTGAAATACAAAGGCCTGGACATCATCTGTGTGATGCGCCCTGTCGTGAGGACAGCCGGGGCCGCAGGGACCTTCATGGTCATGGGTATGGACCGTTACCGGTATCGTGATATTGAGCGTTGCATTCAGATGAAAACCTTTGAGTCCCAGTACTTTTTCTATTGGGATCTGTCCGAAATCAATCCTGTCAATCGCAGCATGAGGATTGATCCGGCGAAGACGGGCAATCAGCGGTTCGATTTCTTCAGCACGGGCCAGATCGGTTTTTGACAGCAGGAGACAATCTGCAAAGCCGGCCTGTCTGCGCGCTTCCTCAAATTCATCCAGTTGCTGCATAGCGTGAACAGTATCAACCAGGGTAACGATCCCATCGATCAGATAGGTGCGCGATACATCCGGATCCATGAAAAAAGTCTGAATGACGGGGCCCGGGTCAGCCAGTCCTGTTGTTTCAATCATGACGCGATCAAAATGCAGTTTTCCGGCTGAGCGTTTTTCTGTCAGCGCATTCAGGGCAGCAACAAGACCCCCCCGGACGGTACAACAGATACAGCCGTTGTTCATCTCGATGATTTCTTCCGCTGCCGTTTCAGTCAGAAGTGAGCCGTCAATGTTTTCCGGTCCGAATTCATTTTCAATGACCGCAATTTTATGCTGGTGATTGCCGGTCAGAATACGGTTTAACAGGGTTGTCTTTCCTGCGCCCAGAAAGCCGGTGATAATGGTTGTCGGAATCAGTGCCATGGATAAAATGTCATTTCTTTTTTGCCCTGGGATGAGTGGCATCGTAAATCCGGGCCAGATGCTGAAAATCCAGTGCCGTATATACCTGTGTCGAAGATATGGACGCATGTCCAAGCATTTCCTGTACGGCGCGCAGATCGCCGGATGACTGGAGCACATGTGAGGCAAAGGAATGCCGCAGGACATGGGGATGAACACTGAGCGGCAATCCCAGCATTTTTGCATGGGCTTTGAGCCGCATCTGGATGATACGGGGTGTCATGCGGCGGCCGCGCTGGTTGATGAAAAGCGCGCGCTGTCCGTCTTCTTCCTGTGGCTGCAGTAATTGTTCGCGTACGGATATCCATGATCTGATGGCATCTGCTGCCGCCTGTCCAACCGGCACAATCCGTGTTTTGCTGCCTTTTCCCGTGACGGTGATTTCCTGATTGTCCAGGTTGATCCAGCCTTGCGAGGTATACCCTTTTTCCTGAACAGGATGAATATCCAGTCCGGTCAGTTCGGAGACACGCAGACCGCTTGAATACAGCAGTTCAAACATCGCCTGGTTGCACAGGGGCGTCAGGGTGTCTTCAGGATTGCGACGGGGAGCAGGGGAAGGTGTTGTGACCAACTGTACGGCATCATCAACTGACAGGGCTTTGGGAAGCGTCCTGGCCCGCCGGGGCGCCTTGATGGCTTCAGCCGGGTTGGCTGGCAATCCGGTCTGTTCTGCCAGCCATTGATAAAAGCCGCGCCATGCCGACAGCTTTCGTGCAATTGAACGTGGATTCATGCCGCCAGCATGCAGTTTTGAAACAAAACGGCGTATCTGATGATGTGTCAGCTTTTCAAGCGGAATATCCTCTGCCATTTCATGCAGCTGGAGCAGGTCGCGACGATAATTGTCGACCGTATGATCAGAGAGTTTTCTCTGTGTCAGCAGGCTGTCAAGATACGCATCAATGGCTTCCCGGGCAGAATGAAATGTCAGAAGGCCAGGCATGCCGGTTTCAGGTGGTGAGGCACAGGAGAGCTGCGCTTGCTGTTTTCGAGATTTCGGACAGGAAATCGGTCGCCATATCGGAACGGAAGCGCGTTTCATCAGGAGAGCCCAGGACTAAAAGCCCGAATGTCTCTGCATCAGTTTTCAGGGGAATCAGTGCAAGGGATTCGATGGATGCATTGGCGTCAAACCAGCGGCTGGCTTCAAAGTCATTGTTTTTCCCGCAATAAGGAACCTGCAGTCCCTGTGTAAAGATACGGATGGCTTCCGACACATCCTGTGCAAACCATTCCTCTTTATAGGTGTCATTGATGTTCCAGAGACGCAGGGTTGCCAGGGGAATGGAAAAAATGGACTGCAGTTCTGAAACCAGCGTTTTGGTCCGGTCCGCTTCCAGTTCCACTTTCAGGATGGAGCGGGTCCATTCCTGGATACGGTGCATCAGCGTGTCATTTTCGCGGGCAATCCGGACCAGCTCGGCAATACGAAGCTCCAGCCCTTTGTTTTTTTCCCGTATGATCTCGATTTGCCGTTCCTGCAGAGAAATCGCTTTACCCAAAAGCGGACTGGTCAATTGAATGTCAGCCAGCAGTTCTGCGTGGTCATTAAAAAAGTTCGGATTGTCCTGCAAATAGGCGGCAATAGTGGTGGAATCAAGGTTTTGTGTCATGATCTGATTAAAATAAGGGCTGATCCTAAAAGACTGATTTTACATGACACGTGCCTGCCTGTGCCATTTCAGATGAAAGACGATGCATGAATACCTATGCCATTGGTGATGTACAAGGTTGTTTTGAGCCGCTCAAGGCGTTGATGTCGCGCATTGAAGACGAGACACCCCATGCGCGTTACCTGCTTGCGGGTGATCTGGTCAACAGGGGGCCACAGTCACTGGAAACGCTCCGCTTTGTTCGTGACTTGAAAGAGCGGGCCATATCCGTATTGGGAAATCATGATCTCCATCTTCTGGCCGTTGCCGCCGGGGCAAGAAAAAAACAATCGCTTGGATCGCTTCAGGCGGTTCTTGATGCCCCGGATGCTGATGAACTGATTCACTGGTTGCGCCACCGCCCGATGGTGCATGTTGAAAAAGGACACCTTCTTGTCCATGCAGGTGTTTTGCCCCAGTGGACACTGGAACAGGTCCTGAGCCTTGGAAAAGAGGTTGAATCCGTACTGCAGGGACCGGGCTGGATCAGCTTCATGCAGGAAATGTATGGTGACGAGCCTCTTTCCTGGCGCGATGACCTGGCCGGAGCAGACAGGCTGCGCTGTATCGTCAATGGCCTTACCCGCCTGCGTTTTTGCAGTGAAGCGGGTGAAATGGAATTTGAAACCAAGGAAGGGCTGTCTGAAGCGCCACCCGGTTTTGTGCCCTGGTTTGAGGTCGAGTGGCGAAAAACAAGGCATGAGACCATTATTTTCGGACACTGGTCAACGTTGGGGCTGCTTTTGCGTCCCAACCTGATTGCGCTGGATACCGGTTGCGTCTGGGGAAGACAGTTGACTGCTATGCGTCTTGAGGATCGGGCGTTATTCCAGGTGGATTGTCCGGTCTTTTGTGCGCAGGATGGGTTGTCAGTGTCGCACTGATTTCATCATGCGCTTTCTGGGCGAGTTCGCGCCGGTGTATGCCTTTTGACTCAATGAGCGGCAGAATAGTGAGATGGGCATGGATCGTATCCGATCTTAATACACGCATGATGTTGTTAACCAGCGGCAGCTTGACTTCTGAATCGATGGATGGGTGAAACTGGTTGTTTTCATCCACATAGTGCAAAACGCAGGGCTGGACAGGCGCGCCGGCTTCAATGGTTGCTTCAAACAGATTGGAGTGGAAAGGAAGCAGGCGGTTCTGGCTGCCCCCTGAAGTGCCTTCCGGGAAAAAGACAAAGTATTCGCCGCCCTGCAAATGGGTGACCAGAATGCGGAAGGTATTGCGAAGGTCACGCGCGTTGTTGCGCTTTAAGTAAACCGTGCCGGCCTTGGTTGCCAGCCAGCCGATCAGGGGCCACGAACGGATAGAATCCTTGGCGATGAAGCGGCTTGGCTGAGCCGTGTTTATCAGGAAGATATCCAGCCAGGACAGATGGTTTGAGACGATCAGCGCATAGGGAGCAAGAAGATGCTCATTGGTGATAGTCACTTTGATGCCAATGATTCTGAACAGTTTCTGTGACCATGACTGGATATATCGCCGACGGTTTTCATGATCCATGAACGGATAACGAAAGATGCCTGTAAACACAGCTGAAAAAGCGTGCAGGAACATTTTCAGAACGCGGAAATAAGCTTTCATGCAGGCGATCCGTCAGCGCAGGGATTTTTCATAAGCAATCCGCCCTTCCACGATCGTCATGATGACGCGGCCGGAAAGTGTTTTTCCCTCAAAAGGAGTGTGTTTTCCCTGACTGGCGAAACCGGAAGGATCCACAATCCATTTTGCGGCAGGATCAAAAATACAGATATCAGCCATGAAATCCGGCGATAACTGTCCGCATGGAAGTTGCAGAATCCGCGCAGGATCACAAGTGATTTTGGCGAGTGCTTTTGAAAGGGAATCCGGTGTTGCCGCAGCCTGTTCTTCTGCCCATTTCAGGGCCAGCGGCAAAAGAAGCTCCAGGCCGGTTGCCCCGGGTGTTGCTTCACCGAACGGCAGCATTTTCTCATCATCATCCACTGGCGTATGGTCAGAGCAGATGGCATCAATCGTGCCATCAGAGAGTCCCCGGGAAATGGCATCACGGTCGGCCTGCGAGCGGAAAGGCGGCAGCATCCGTGCATTGGAATCGAAAAAATCAATGTCGTTTTCCGTCAGGTGAATGTGATGTGCGCCCACGTCGCAGGTGATAGGCAGACCTTCGTTTTTGGCTTCCTTGACGAGCGCAATTCCCTTGGCTGTGGAAAGACGGCAAAGGTGCAGGCGCACACTGGTCTGGCGAACCAGCTCAAACAGCATATAAAGTGCGATGGTTTCCGAAATGGAGGGAATGCCCGACAGCCCGAGTCTGGCGGCAACAGGGCCGGCATGGGCAATGCCGGAGCGTCCCAGCCAGGCATCCTGCGGGCGTAACCAGACACAATAGTCGTAGGTTTTTGCATATTGCATGGCTCGCATCAGCATTTCCGTATTGCGAACGGGTTCCGCAGCCTGTGAAAATCCGATACAGCCGGATTCAGTCAATTCGGCCATTTCAGTCAGGGATTCGCCTTTCAGGCCAATAGTCAGGGCTCCCAGTGGATAGACATGAGCCTGGTAAAGTGATTTGGCACGGTATTTCAGCATTTCAACGAGACCGGGTTCATCCAGAACCGGGTCCGTATCAGGCGGGCAGACCAGACTGGTTACCCCGCCATGCATGGCGGCCTTCATTTCAGATTCAAGTGTGGCCTTGTATTCATACCCGGGTTCGCGCAGGCGGGCTGACAGATCAACAAAACCAGGGGCAACAACGAGGCCGCTGGCGTCAATAACGCGATCCGGAGTGAAATCAGCAGGCGCACTGCCCGGATCATTGACCGCGAGCACTTTTCCGTTGGCAACGAAGATATCCTTTTGGCCGTCTATGCCATTGGCCGGGTCAATCAGACGTCCGTTTTGAATATGCAGTTTCATTTGAATTTGTCCTTGGAATCACGCGTTATCTTAAAGACTGCCGATCGAAAGCAGCATCAGCCATTCAGTTCCCCGCCAGAATGCTCATGACTGCCATCCGGACTGCTATACCATATGTCACTTGAGAGAGGATGACGGCCTGGCTGCCATCGGCCACGGCCGAGTCTATTTCCACTCCCCGGTTCATGGGGCCGGGATGCATGACAATGGCGTCCGGCTTTGCCAGCGCCAGACGTTCAAGCGTCAGGCCGTAATTCTTGAAAAATTCCTGTGCGGAAGGCAGTAGCGCACCGTTCATCCGTTCATTCTGAAGTCGCAGCATGATGATGACATCCACTTCTTTCAAGCCTTCTGTCATATCAGTGTAAAAGCGTATCCCCATTTCTTCCATGTGGGACGAAACCAGGGTTCGCGGTCCGATCACACGCACTTCCGGTACTCCCAGTATTTTCAGGGCATGGATATCTGAACGGGCAACACGGCTGTGCAAAACATCACCAACGATGGCAACCGTGATATTGGAAAAATCCTGCTTGTAATGACGGATCGTAAACATATCCAGCAATCCCTGCGTAGGATGGGCATGGCGTCCGTCACCGGCATTGACCACGTGAATATGCCGTTGTTTTGTATTTTGAAGATGCTGGGCAATCAGAAAGGGAGCGCCTGACTGGGCATGCCTGACGACAAACATGTCGGCATGCATTGCAGTCAGGTTATCGATGGTATCCAGCAGGGATTCGCCCTTACTGGCACTGGAGGCATCAATGTTCAGGTTGATCACGTCAGCAGACAGGCGTTTTGCAGCGATCTCGAAAGTGGTGCGGGTTCGCGTGGAATTTTCAAAAAAAAGATTGAAGACGCTTTTTCCGCGCATCAAAGGCACTTTTTTGACTTCCCTGTCTGAAATGCTCAAAAAAGAGGAGGCTGTATCCAGAATATGGGTAAGCACTTCGCGGGGAAGCCCTTCTATGGTCAGAAGGTGCTGCAGTTCGCCATGCTGGTTTAACTGGGGATTAGGCATGTTCTACCGTCAGAGAAAAGATATTGTCATCCGTCCGGTGCAATTCAAGCACCTGGCTTTTGGGAACCGATACAGTCAGTGCAACAAAATTGGCCGCGACAGGCAATTCCCGATCGCCACGGTCAATCAGGGCTGCCAGCAGGATTTTGGCCGGGCGGCCATAATCAAAAAGTTCATTAACGGCGGCACGGGTTGTCCGGCCGGTATACAGGACATCGTCAATCAGGAGGATCGTGGCATTTTCGACATCAAAAGGTATCTGCGTTGGCTTGACTGCGGCAGGCAGACCTTTTTGCGCATAGTCATCCCGGTAAAACGAGACATCAATAAATCCCGGGGGATTTTCAAGTTTCAGGTCCTTTGCCATGCGTTCCGCAATCCAGGCACCACCGGAATGGATGCCTACGAGTGCGAGGTTGGGTGCATCGGCGAGTTCGGCCCGGATTTGTTGCAGAAGAGCCTGGTACAGGGCTTCCGCGTCGAGATTGTCAAGAGATGGATTCATCGAAATACTGTTGCAAAATGAGCGCTGCGGCATGTGCATCGTCCGCTTCACCCTGTTTAAAATTCAAAATGCTCGAAGAATAACGTTCGTCTACCAGCACAGTACCAATACCGAAGCGACCATGCAACTGGTTTGCAAAACGGCGGCAGCGTTTGGTCATCTCATGCCCGGTACCATCCGCATGGAGAGGCAGCCCGACAACAAGTGCGGCTGGCTTCCATTCCATGATCAGTGATTCTATCGCATGAAATCGGGCTGTATTGGCTTCTTCATGGATAACGGTCAGCGGTTGCGCTTTTTTCAAAACAGTGTTGCCTACCGCCACGCCGGTCCGTTTCAGGCCAAAATCAAATGCGAGTATGACACCTTCCATTTCGGGATGAGACTACCTTTTCAATCTTGAAAAACGGTCAGGCATGACCGCCTTCCGGAGCAAGCATAAGCGGATCAAAGCCCAGGAGTTTCATGGCTCCTGTGTAACGTTCTGTGATGGGTAATTCAAAAATGACATTCGGGTCTGCAGCAACAGTCAGCCAGCCATTGCGCCCGATTTCCTGCTCCAGTTGCCCGGGACTCCAGCCGGCATATCCGATGCTGACCAGAATCCGGGTGGGGCCCATGCCTGATGCCAGTGCCTCGAGCACATCGCGTGAAGTTGTGAAGGCAATTTCATCCGTGATCTGCAGCATGGAGGAAAATTTACCTTCTGGCGAGTGCAGCACAAAGCCGCGATCATCCTGTACGGGGCCGCCAAACATGACGGGCTGGCCCGAGAGGGCATGAATTTCCAGTTTCAGGTCCAGGCGCTCCAGGAGGCTGTCAAGCGTAATGTCCGTGGGCTTGTTGATAACAATGCCCAGCGCGCCGCGCTCATTGTGTTCGCACAAATAAACGACCGTGCCACCAAATACCGGATCATGCATCGATGGCATGGCGATCAGAAAATGATTCGAGAGATCCATGGTATTTACATTCCTGGTTTCCGGGTAAACAAAAAACAAACGGGTATTTCTGCACAAATAAAATTCCTGTCCTCATTGTATCAGCCTTGCCCGAAATTCTCCTCATACCGGATTTGCGGGGATGTTTTTCAAAAACATGTTGACAGTTTTTCATTCCTGCGCCGGCGAAAGCAATGTAAAATGGCGGCAGCGACAAAAACCAGCCTTTCCCGGGATGGCTGAAACGACCAAAATCACTTTTAACTACAGCCAATATGAGCATTAAATCTGATAGATGGATTCGGCAAATGGCCGAAGAGCACGGCATGATCGAGCCGTTTGAAAAAGGGCAGATTCGTGCATTAAATGACAGGAAGATCGTTTCTTACGGATTGTCGTCATATGGTTATGATATCCGTTGCGCCGATGAGTTCAAGGTTTTTACCAACATCAACAGCACCATTGTCGATCCGAAAAATTTTGATGAAAACTCGTTTGTGGATGTCAAAAGCGATGTCTGCATTATTCCACCCAATTCCTTTGCACTGGCGCGAACAGTCGAGTATTTTCGTATTCCACGCAATGTCCTGACGATCTGTCTGGGCAAATCCACTTATGCCCGCTGCGGCATTATTGTCAATGTCACGCCATTTGAGCCGGAATGGGAAGGATATGTGACACTGGAGTTTTCCAATACCACACCGCTGCCGGCCAAGATTTATGCCTGGGAGGGGTGCGCCCAGGTTCTGTTCCTGGAAAGCGATGAGGTATGTGAGGTGTCCTACAAGGATCGCGGAGGCAAATATCAGGGACAGACAGGAGTGACGCTGCCCAAAACCTGATTTTGCTGCGCCTGTTTGCGTTTTTTACGGAGTGGAATGGAGTCAAAATTGCCTGAACTTTCATGAGAGTGAACCATGCCGATTCTCTACCTGCGCAGGCTGACGGGACTGGAACGCAGTCTCAGGGCTGACATCCATTTGGGATTGTCGCTCGCTTTTATCGCGGGTGCTATCAATGCAGGTGGTTTTGTCGTCGTCAATCAGTACACTTCACACATGACAGGCATTGTCTCGTCCATGGCCGACGGGCTGGTACTGGGTGATTTCCGTTTTGCGCTGGCGGCTTTTGGTTCATTGCTCTGTTTTATTTTTGGTGCCACCTGTACAGAACTTCTCGTGAACTGGGCACGTGGACGTCGCCTGCAGAGCGAATATGCCCTGCCTTTGATACTGGAGGCGATCCTGCTCCTGATATTCAGCTTCGTGGGGAAAGAGCTTCATGAGCATATGGGATTGTTTATTTCATTTACCGTCATGCTGCTCTGTTTTTTGATGGGGCTGCAAAATGCCATCATCACCCGCATTTCCAATGCCGTTATCAGGACGACTCACGTAACAGGCATTGTGACCGATATCGGGATGGAGTTCGGCAAGATGCTGTTCTGGAACAGAGGCGTAGGTAAGGAGGATGCGACCTATGTTCGTGCCAACCGGGGAAAACTTCTTTTGTTGATCAATCTTCTGATCATGTTTTTCCTCGGGGGGGTTGCCGGCGCGCTCGGATTTTTGCTGATAGGGTATCTGACAACCATTTTCCTGTCTGCGGCCCTGTTTCTTCTGGCCATTATGCCGGTGGTTGATGATTTTCGCCTGCGATGGAAAAAAAAATAAGCGGTTCCCGGAAAAGCCGGGAATAAACATAATAGCCTGCTTTTATGACGCACCCGAAAAACGAATCTCTTCCTGTTTTTGAATGGCCCGTCCGTGTCTACATTGAAGACACGGATATGGGAGGGGTGGTTTTTTATGCCAATTATCTGAAATTCTTTGAACGCGCCAGAACGGAATGGCTGCGCGGCCTGGGTGTGACGCAGCAGATGCTTGTTGATGAGTTTTCCCTTATTTTTGTGGTCAGCCGCATGTCGGTTGATTATGTTGCACCGGCCAGGCTGGATGATGAGTTGAGGCTGACGGTGGAAATCGAACGCATTGGGCGGGCATCTGTTCATTTTACGCAGCGCGCCTGGCGTGACGAAACCCTTTTGGCCAGTGCGCAGATACAGATTGTTTCAGTTTCATTGCCACAGATGCGGCCGGTTGCGATACCATCCGGTATCTTTGTAAAAATGAAAAATAAATAACATTTTTTAATTTTGATGAATTTTTAACGGTTTTTAATTGTCCCCATGCAAGTCTCTCAAGATCTTTCCTTTATTTCCCTGATTCTCAACGCCTCCTTGCTGGTTCAGCTGGTTATGGCACTTTTGCTGATTGTTTCCATCATGAGCTGGATGTATATCTTCCGGAAGATGTTTGCCATCAGGGATGCA
This sequence comes from Oxalobacter sp. OttesenSCG-928-P03, assembly GCA_030269625.1. Taxonomy (GTDB): domain Bacteria; phylum Pseudomonadota; class Gammaproteobacteria; order Burkholderiales; family Burkholderiaceae_D; genus Oxalobacter. The sequence goes on from JAJDFZ010000035.1 coordinate 12,571, forward strand.
CATGTCCAGACAGAAGCTTTTGAAAGTTCCTTCTGGTCCGGCGGCAATCTCAAAAGTCTTTATGACCGTGCCGGCAGCAATAACCGCACAGGTGCCCTGGAACGCATTTTTCATGCCGGGATGGGCGAATACATGAAGGGAAAATCATCTTCATCCATGTCGGGGACAGACATGGTTGCCCTTCTTGATGGCGCCAGAAGGGCCATGCGGGCGGCATACCAGCGCGAGATGGATAACCTGGAATCCCATCTCTCGTTTCTTGCATCGGTCGGTTCTGTTTCTCCTTATGTCGGGCTTTTCGGTACGGTGTGGGGAATCATGAACGCGTTCCGTGGCCTGGCCAACGTCCAGCAGGCTACACTGGCCGCCGTTGCGCCGGGTATCGCCGAGGCGCTGATTGCAACAGCGATCGGGTTGTTTGCGGCTATTCCAGCTGTTTTAGCCTATAACCGTTATTCACATGAAGTGGACCGGCTTGCCATCCGCTTTGAAAGTTTTATTGAAGAATTCTCAAATATTCTTCAAAGACAGTCGAAATAGGAAAACGCCATGTCATACCAGATTTCAGGGCCGGGTTCTCTGCGCGGCGGTCGAAAAAGCAAGCTCAAATCCGAGATCAATGTGGTTCCCTACATTGATGTGATGCTCGTTTTGCTTGTCATTTTCATGGTGGTGTCACCCATGACCATTCCGGGTGCCATCAATCTGCCCTCTGCCGAGAAAACGGCGCTTCCGCCGACCAGCTATATCCATATTTCGCTGCGGCCGGATACCCAGGCGGAAATTGGCGTCAGGCAGGAAGGCAAGGATGCCGGACGAATCGAATCTGTATCGGATCATGCTGTCCTGATGCAGAAGCTGCGTACGCTGCACGCCAGCCATCCTGATTATCCGGTCCTGATATCCGGCGACAAGGATATCCGTTACGAAGAGGTGGTGAAAACCATATCAGATGCCAAGAAAATGGGCATTAACCGGGTGGGGCTGGCAACCCGCTAGGGGGTTCGGTACAGGATTTATGAAGGGGCAAGGATTACCTTCCATCCCGAAAGAATCAAAGACAAAACAGTCCTTGATTCTGGCATTGTTCGTGCATATGGCGCTCTTTGTCTTTCTCTGGGTCGGTATCAACTGGCAGAGCGAGGAAGGCGGTTCTGCCGAGGCGGAAGTATGGGATATCAAGGTCAGCGAAGCGGCGCCAAGGGCCGAGATTCCGGAGCCGGTTGTCGAGGAAAAGGCAGAAGAGCCGAAGGCCTCTGTCAAGGAGCCTGAACCGGTAGAGGCCAAGCCGGATATCGCGCTGGAAGAAGAAAAGAAGCGCAAGGAAGAAAAACGCAAAGAAGAAGAAAAGCGTAAAGAAGAAGAGAAAAAGAAAAAAGAGGAAACCAGGAAAAAAGAAGCGGATGAAGCCCGGAAAAAAGAGCTGAAACTGGCTGACCAGAAAAAAGCCGATGCCATCATGGCCGAGGAAGCCAAGCGGCTGGCAGCGAAAAGCGGGACGGGAGGCAGCGGTACGTCAGCCTATTCAACAGGCAGTACTTATGGCGATGCCGGCTACAGCCGGAAAGTCGGTGCTAAAATTAAGTCGAATACCGTTTTTAATGTGCCGGAAAGCTTGAGTGGCAATCCGCCGGTTGAGTATGATGTGGAATTGTTGCCGGATGGCTCAATAAAGGGCATCAGAAAACGCAAATCATCCGGGGTCCCCGGTTTTGACGAAGCCGTGTTTCGGGCGATTGAAAAATCAGCGCCCTATCCGGCAGACAAGTCAGGCAAGGTACCGCAGAAATTTAATATATCGCACAAACCGAAAGGCTAGGACATGCAGATAAAGAAAAACAGCTTGTTGCGTCCGTTTTTTGTCGCAGGGTTATTTTTGCTTCTGGTATCCCAGGTGTTTGCACAGGACAGCATCCGCATTGAAATATCGGGTGTGGGTGCTCGACAGATTCCGGTTGTCATTGCCGGATTTGCAGGGGAGGCGTCTGCCAAACAGAAGCTTTCCGCCATCATCAAGGCGGATCTTGGGCGCAGCGGCATGTTCCGGATTATTGATACCACCGATATCCTTGCCGAGGACGCAAGCATTAACCATAACGACTGGCGCGCCAAAGGCGCTGAAGCACTGGCAGCGGGAAGTGTCAAGCGCACTGCTGACGGCCGTTATGAAGTACGCTACAGCCTGCATGACACCATCAAGGCACAGCCTGTTTCATCCCTGTCTTTAGGCTCATCAGAAAAGGCGCTTCGTCTTTCCGCACACAAGATTGCCGATGACATCTATGAAAAACTGACCGGCATCAAGGGCATATTTGCCACACGCATTGCCTACATCACCAAGGCCG
>JAJDFZ010000036.1 GCA_030269625.1 Oxalobacter sp. OttesenSCG-928-P03
TGAAAACCGGCGCACAGGGTCAAAAGGTCCTGCTGGTGGATGTCCGTGACCCGATTGAAATCATGTTTACCGGATTTTCTGATGTCGTTGATATCAATATCCCGTACATGATCAGCAACCGCCACAAGTGGAATGACGAAAAATCCGTTTTCATGATGGAAGCCAATCCGGACTTCGAAGCGGGCATTGCCAGGGCACTGACAGACAGGAAACTGACAAAGAGCAGCCCGATCATATTGATGTGCCGTTCCGGAGGCGAGCGTGGCGCGCCAAGTGCGAAAGCACTGGAGGGAAAAGGCTATGCGAAGGTTTACGTTGTCACCGATGGATTTGAAGGCGTTGCGCTCAAGGAGGGAGAGAAAAAGAACTGGCGACTGGTAAACGGCTGGAAAAACAGCGGCCTGCCCTGGAGCTATAAACTCAATAAAGCCAAGTTATTCCACGAATAACCGGGTTATTTCCTTCTGATGCGGGGAGGCTCTTTTCAAAAAAACGCATGAACAGGCAGCTGATCGCTACACCATTCTCGATCTCTGGCGCCTGACTTAACATTACCTGCTGAGGATTCGCGCATCTTTGGCTTGTTGGTGTTCTGCAGCGGTCCTGTCGGCATTTTGTTGACATCCATGCTCAAAGGGGCAATGCTATCTCTGACAAGCGCCAGGTCTTGCGGCGCTCCTCTTGGCCCTGTGCAAGTGATACTTTGAGGTAGATGCCGAAAGCTAATAGCTTGCGCTTGCCATTTTTTGTGGATTTTGGCAAACCTTACCGGACGGTATCGGACTAAAAAACCCGCTAGAGCTTAGTGTTCTAGCGGGTTTCTGGATGTTTCCGGATTTCTCCGGACGTTAACTTGGTGCCAGCTGCAGGACTCGAACCCGCCACCCCATGATTACAAATTGCAAAATTATACCGTAAGTCCATGATAAATAAGGCTTTTTAAGCATATATAGCGGTACACTAAAAAAGTCGAAAAATATTTAAAAATCAGCAAATTAAGCCGTTTTAGCGAATATTGGCGAAACTGAGAGGTGTACCGAATTTGTACCTGTGCAGAACCGGCATCGGTACCGTGTCATTTTAGGCGTCGCACTATTTTTTCCTCTGTATATAATATGCGTACCGGTTATCCCCCATTTTTTCAATAACGCCATCACTTGCCATCTGCTGAAGAATCGCTCTGACACGCCCACTGCTGAGTTCTAAATGCTCTGCCAGGTCTGAAGCGGTTGCTTGGGATTTTTCTTCAATATAAGCTAGGATTGCCGCTTTCCTATCGCTTGTCTTCATCGCCTGTCTATCGCTTGCCAATCGCTTGCCAATCGCTTGCCAATCGCTTGTGGCAGTCGATTGATTTACCATGGTTCGCCTGAGCCTGACACGGAAAAATCCGGATAATTCAAATTCGGGATCTGCAATCCGGGCTTCCTTCAATGCATTTTTCATCCGCACAATACCTGTTCCCATTTGTTCGATGTAGTTTATGCGGTAGAGCATACTGGCAAGAATGGAATTGCGGGTAATGCTGACGGAACCGAAATTTTCAGGGTTGATACCCTTGCAAACACCGCCGGGGCTGACAATCTCGACGCGATCATCGTAGATTTCTACCATGACCCGTGCGCCTTTTTCAAAATAATCCCTGTGGCAAACTGCATTGACAACCGCTTCACGGAGGGCATCCTCAGGCAGTTCGAGAATGTTTTCGCGTTGCAGCTCCTTGATTTTGTAGCTCATCCGGAGATGTTTTTTCAGGAACAGCAGTGCATCGTCCACGTTACTGACAATATCACCATTAAGTTCCCGGGCATCCAGGATATGCACCTTGTCTGTGCCCTTATAAAGTGCACAAACTATTCCTGCGTGACGGAACAAAACGTCCTCATCATTCTTTCGGAAAAACAAGGCTCCGGCATTGGTAAAATACCACTTGCCATTATTCTGATTTGCACAGTTCAGATTCTTGAGAATGGTGTTTCTGTCCAGTACATCGCTGATTTTTGCGAGTTTGACATACCGTTTATAAGCCTGCTCGTCAAAGTGTTCGGTGATCGGCAAATCTTCACGGACAATTTCATCGTAGCGTATCCGACCTTCGTTCTGGAAAAACTCGATGATGCTGCTACGCTCCAATTTCTGGGAATTGGGCCCTGAACGCAAGAAGAATCCTTTGGCACATGAGTACGGCTTGTTGGCCCCCTCTGGAACAGTCACGACAATAATATTATCGCGAACAGCCAGATCTACTTTTATCCGCGGTTCAATTTGATTGATCGTATCCTGGATGCGGGAACGAGCTGCGTTACTGACGTCTGTACCAACAACGCGTCCGCTGTCTTCAACACCGATAAATATCTGCCCGCCAGATGCATTGGCAAAAGCACATACCTCCGAGGGAAGCGATTTGTCGGCGCTCGCCTTGAATTCAACGGTATAGCTTTCACCTTCGCTCAGGAATGCGTCCAAGTCACTGGTCATTAAATTACCCTTATCGGCCAGATTAGGCTTAATGGTTTTCTGCGGAGTCTGGTATATCGGCACTTTCATATACTTGGAGGAAATTCTATCACGCATCACCGGGCGAAACAGTGACGCTTTAACCGGTAATTTGACATATCCCCCTCATTAATCCTGCATGCCACCATACCTCCATATCTAAACCGTAATACACAGCTAATTACAGATGGGAGGCATGACAATGAATACAGAACAGGTTCTTCTTGAAAAATACGGGCCATTGCTGACAATGTCGGTTCTGGCAGGAATGCTCAACCGGACAACCGATGGTTTGCGGTGGTTTCTGAGAGGTAATTGCGAAATGTCGCAAAAGCTGAAGGCGGCACGACTGAAGGTCGGGCGCCGGGTTTACTTCAGAACCATCGACATCTCTCGCATCATTGATGGCGAAGACACCTCAGACTAACCGGTGCCATGAAAGCCCGTCGTCGTGTCCGGAACCGCCTGCTTGGCGTTACACGGAACACCATCCCTTATGTCATGGAACTGCGCGAGATTGCCGGATCGGTTTCCGCGACCGTCCTCATGCAGCAACTGGACTACTGGTTTATCCGGTATCCGGATGGCTTTTACAAATTCCTGGAACCCCGTCCCAAGGCGTCACTTTACCGTAGCGGTCAGAGCTGGTGCGAAGAACTTGGCTTATCCAAAAATGAATTTCGCAGCGCTTTTGACAGAATCGGACATCGCTGGCTGTCGAAGTCACAGTTTGATGAGGCAAAAGACAAATTCCAGGGGAAATTCTACGCCAGCTATGTGGATCGCCGGACAAACCTGACCTGGTATCTCAGAAATCATGAACTGGTGGATCAGACCCTTGATCACCTGCTGGAAATGGGCAATGCAGATTCACAGGAAATCGACAATTCCGATTTACAGGAGATTCACAAACCGGATTTACAGGAAATCCATAAAGCGGATTTACGGAAATCCACAAACCAGATCTCTGGAGATCGACAATCCCGATCTCTGGAAATCCACAAACCGGATTTCCTATATACAGAGAATACTACAGAGATTAAAGAGATTACTTCAGATCTACTACCGGAGGATTCGCCTGTTCCAGAATCCAGTAGTAGTCGTTTTTATTTTCCCGTGAACTTCGATGAAAAAGAACGGGACAACATCATTCGCCTGCTTGCCGGTCTGGATACAGACACAGCCCAGAACATCATCGATGAGGTTGTCGGGATATGTCTGAAAGGACAAATCCGGCAATCCTCCGTTAGCCTGGCTGCCGGACTGATCAAACGGGCCAGAGACGGCCAGTTCAACCCAGCCCTTGCTGTGGGTATTGCCAAAAGGCGTGAACGCGAACAGCGTTTTCTGAAAGAGCGAAGAGAAACCGTCAGGCGGACACCGGAATCAGCAGAGGCTTGCAAAAACGCCATATCGGAAATGCGGGCGATGCTAAAGCGTTCGATGGGTGAAAGTCCGGACAAGGAGAATTTATGAAACACTTTTCGATTTGCATGATATTGCTGGTTTCAACTTTTCCGGGAATCATGCTGAAAATGCCTGAAAAATGCATGTTTTTGCAAGTTTTTGAATATTTTTGCCTTAAATGTGCATTAAAAGTGAAAGTTTTTGCATGTTTTTGCATTAAAAGTGCATTAAAACTGCCTCATGATTGCCTTACAAGTGCATCAGAAGTGCATATTCTCAAAATGCGAGTGTTTTTAGGGCAGGATAGGGATTTTTTCCGCAACTGGGGAACAAATGAAACAAACTGAGTCTGTTTCCCGTCGCGTCACGAAAAAAATCCCGAACCCCATGACATCCGCCATGAGGGTCCGAGTCGATGTCGCCACACGAAATCGCTTCAAGCTAGTGGCGCAACAATCCGGAAGAACCGAGTCTGAACTGTTGCGTGAACTGATGGTTCTGGCCATTGAAAATGGCATGGAAAATCGTCGGACAGGCAATCGTGAGGTCAGAACAACAGGAAATGAGATATTCATGCGGAGGGCAACCGTCTGGATGCCGGATGCTGTTCTGGAAGCGGCCCGCAAACGCTCCCGCGCCAGAGGCATGTCACTGAACCGGTGGATTGCTACTCTCATACAGGCCAGTCTTTTCAAAACAGCAGTGATGACAAATGAGGAAATCCTTTGTCTCGGAGAATGCAATTACGAACTGGCAGCCCTCGGCAGAAACCTGAACCAGATAGCCCGCGTTCTGAATGCCGATCCGACAGAAACCGGCAAACTGAACAGAAGCCTGATAGAAGCCCTGCAACTGTCCGTGTCAGAAACACGCGAAGCAGTCAGAAATCTGGTCCGCGCCAGCCATCGTTCCTGGGAGGTCGAAGATGCCGGAATTGATTGACAACCTTCTGGGTGAGGCGCTGACTATCAGGAAGAAGGGAAACAGAACCCGGAATCTTGTGGCTGTGGCGAATCGTGTCTCAAGGGGTGTTCCTGAAGTAATGGTCAAGGTCAGCGGTTTCGGAAAAGGCGCAGGCCATGTCCAGTCCCATCTTACCTACATCAGTCGGCACGGCAAGGTTGAATTGGAAACAGAATCCGGGGAAATTCTGGACGGGAAGGACGCTGTTGTTGAATACTTTGCCGAGTGGCAGGAAAAAATGGAGCAGGGTGTACGCCATAAAAAGCAGCGCGATACCATGCATCTTGTCCTGTCCATGCCCGCTCATGTTGATGAAGAATCTGTTCGTCGGGCTACTCGTGATTTTGCAGCGGAGACTTTCGGGAAGAACCACCGTTATCTTTTTGCCCTGCATACTGACACCAGTAATCCACATTGCCATATTACTGTCCTGTGCCAGGGCAGGGACGGCCGCAGGCTGGATCCAAAAAAGGCGGATCTTCAGGCTTGGCGTGAAACCTTTGCCGAAAAAATCCGGGAACAGGGCCACGAAGCTGAAGCAACTTCCCGCCGGGCACGCGGTGTTGTCAGAAAATCCATCAAAGCGGTCATCAAACATATTGAGAGTGGTGACAAAACACATAAACCTCGAGTTTCCCGTGTTCGAGCCTTACAGATGGAAGACGCGGCAAAAGAGCTTGTTCATGGCAAAAAGCAGCACTCTTGGGAAAAACATATTGAAATCCGCCAAAAAAGCATCCGCATGTCATGGATGGCAGCGGCAACTGAACTGGAAAAGCAGGGTACATCTGAATCCATCACGTCACGACAAATACGGCAAATGGTGGACAATATGCCGCCAGTCAAAACAGAGCGAGAGGTTTTGATAGAGGAGTTGCAACTCAGATTCAGGAGATCGCCGGAAAAAGACAGAATGGCGCATTTTCCGGCAAAGGAAATCTCTTCATCACAGAAAAAAGAACAGGATCGGGAGAGATGAATGGATGCTTTGTGAAAGGTTTGGCAAGGATTTGCTGTGTACCAAAAAATGGTACAATTTGGATAAAATGACAGGAACATCATGAATGATCGTTTGTGGCGGGTCAGGCTTACCAGAAAAGCAGACAAGGGCATTGCCAGATTGCCCCAAGCGGTTCGCCTGGCTTTGGCGGCACTGATGAGTGAAATCGAGCTGAAAGGCCCCGTTCGTGGCAACTGGCCGAATTATGGCAAGCTGGCCTTACGCCGTCATCACTGCCATCTGAAAAAAGGGAAACCCACCTATGTCGCTGTGTGGGAAGAGTCTGAAACAGGAATCCGTATTGTGGAGGTAACGTATGCCGGGACACATGAAAAAGCGCCCTACTGAGGCGATAAACATGACTTTCAGTGGTCCTGTTTCCATGGTGGAGCAGGCAATGGAAGCCATGCAGGCCCTCGGCTTTGAAAAAGTTGAGGAACGCGCAATCCCCTGGCAGGAATCAGAGCACTTCCGTGACCTGCCGTTTCCGGGCACAAATATTGCCGGGCTTCGGCACAGGGAAGGCATGACACAGGTTGAGCTATCCGAGAAAACGGGTATCCCGCGCCGTCACATTTCTGAAATGGAAAACGGCAAGCGGCCTGTTGGCAAAGCCACTGCTCGCAAGCTGGCCAAAGTTTTCAATGTGGATATGCGGTTGTTGTTGTCGGTATAGATGCCCGTTAGCCCTCTGACGCTTTCCGGCGTGAGTACGTCTACCGGATTATGTCGACAACTGGATCAGGTTCGAGAAGTTCGGCAGGCAAACGCATCATCTGACAAGATTCTCTCTTTCTCATTGCCTCTCTGCCGCTTTTAGCCATTCATTCATGGAATTTACCCCTAAGGACAACAGCAAATCCTGAAGTGAAACGACACGCTGCAGCATCTTGCCGCCATCAGATTCCTCACGTTCTTCTGCCTCAGCAAAAAGTCGGGTCATTAGTTGTACAAGCTGATTGTCATGATCATAAAAGTAAGATTTTGTGTTGCTGACATAAGTCAGGTAAGTTTCGGCTGCAGCTAAGGCAAGCTCTGGTTTGCGTTGTGAGATGGCATTAAGCCATTCTTCGAATCCAAATAGGTTGCGATGTTTGTTTTCGCTATCCTTTTCGAAGAGTGTGCAAAGACAGCAAAGCAGGTTGTTGTGTGTCACGTCTTTCAGTGATTGTCTGAACAATGAGCCCATGGTGGTTTCAATCTGGACAGCTATCTTTTTTCCTCGGGCTGTCAGGCGAAGGATTTTTGCTCTCCTGTCTTGCTGATCCCATTCCTTTTCGGCGAGCCCATTCCCCACAAGCATGTCTGTTATTCTCACAACGCTCGAAGGATCGAGATCCAGTGCTCTTGCCAGTTCACCAGGACGGATCTCATTACCAAGATGCTTCATCATGATGATCGGCCAGGCTGTAAGTCCGGGTATGTCATGTGATGACATGATTGATCCAAACAACTTTCGGTATACATGTCCCGTCTGAAACAGGGTGGACAAAAGCTTTATATAAAGTGATGTCTCATTTTTGGGAGTTTGCATGCTGGTTTCTCCTGGGGTTGTCATGGGTCGTTGTGGCGGTCTGTGGAAAAATGCTAGTAAATGTTTTTCAGTCTCAGGAATTCCTCCTGCTCACTGAACGAATGCGTTTCGCCATGCTCCACAACACCTCTGTCGCCAAACTGGTCTGTTATCTCATTGTATTTTTCCAGTAGAGACTCACGTTTTTTCTGTATTCGCTTTCTTGCGCTCTTTGGACGTTTCTGTTTGCCTGACTCAAAAATCCGGTTGGGCAGTATCTGTCCGAGCTGTTCATGTGCCTGTTTCTGCACGTGCTGGGCTTGTCGGTATGCGTGTTCGGCATCATTGTATAAATCATTGAGATATTTCATCTTTATCTCCTTTTCATGGTTGGGACGTGTTGAACGAATTCAGGCAAATGCCAGCGGTATATCACTGCTTTTATATATTTCGAGGATGCCAATTCCGTTAACCTTGATACCCACATCCATTTCATTGTTCAGTTCGGAAACGCCATGTGAGTGCGCGTTATCTTTCAGTCCGACAAAAAGTTCACCAGTTGTATCGAGAATCAATGCGCCACTCATGAAACAGAGTTCTGCCCGAACCTTTCTTGAAAGATTCTGGAATTTTTTTTCCTTAACGATGCTCGATATGAGATTCCACTTGTTCCGGTTGCTTTTTTGCGCGCTTGTTTGATAGATCCGCTCAAGGCGTTTGTTTTTACGATAGGGGTGGGTCAGGATGCCAATGCTCGCCTTTTTTCCACTGAATGCAATGTCCAGAGCCGTCAGATAAGCGGCCTTGCGAACTTCCATTTCTTCTTGAGAGTTGTGTTTTTCAAAAATTTCTTCCACGAGAAGGCGGTGTGGAAAGTATTGCCATTGAGAAAAGTACCAGGCGAAAATCAGTTGTCTGTTTTTGAAAAGCAGAATTTCCCCTTTTTCAGTCAGCATGATGGCGATTTTTCCTCTGGGGCCAGTCCATAACGCCACATCGCCCACGGAAACAGGTGCAAAAACATCATGTAATTTCTGTAATCCGCCGGTTGTCGGACTGAGGGTTTCTATTCCAATAATGTCTGCATTTTTATCTATGGCCAGCAGAGTGCCGGAACTTGATCCCATTGCCCGAACAGCTTTTTCTTCTGCCATCTTGAAAAGGTTGACACTTTTTTTTGTGAGCCTTCCCAGATAGATCCCTGTTGTATGGGAAAAATGTCCCTCTTCGAGAGAGCTGATGGCCCATTTCTTGTAAAGCTGTATCAGCCGGAAGATCAGATTGGCGTTTTGGCTATCCATGAAACTGGCGGCGACGGATTCAGTGACTTCCATTGCAAATGCATAATCCGGAACACCTCTCTGGAGGATTTCCCCGCGAAGCCGCTCGATAATGTCTGAAAAAAGTTCTTTTTCTTCACTGCCAAAGGGAAGGCGTCGTTGAAGGAGAAAATAAATACGGGTGTGCTTACTGAGAAAAATCTTCAGCCTGTGTGGGGTGTCATAGGTGACCTCTTGCAAAGGTATGACCGCATCAGTAAATGGGCCACTCAGTTTTGCCTGGTAGGTCAGTGGCCTGATGTAGGATTCCAGCGTTTCCCTGAAAACGGCAATCTCGATTTCCAGTTCCATATGGTTTTTTTTCATCACGCTTCTCCTTGTCGTTTCTGTAAAAGTCGGTTGACGTTATTCAATGATTCAGCTCCACCCGCCACCGAGAGCCTTGTAAAGGGTAAGAGCATTGGCTTCGCGCAGCAGACGTGTGGATATCAGGCTGCTTTGTGCGACATAAAGTGATCGCTGCGCGTCAAGTACGTTGATATAGCTGGCGACACCGGCCTCATAGCGGGATGAGGCGTGCTGGTAACTTCTGCCAACCGATTGCACGAGAGACTCCTGAGACAGGAGTTGTGTTTGCATGTTTTCGCGCTGGACAAGCGTATCCGCGACTTCCCGAAAAGCAACCTGTATGGCTTTTTCATAGCGCGCAATCGCCAAATCACGCTCGGCTTCTGATACTTCAAGCCGCGCGATATTTCTTCCGGTATCAAAAATGGGCATAACCAGTTGCGGGCTGAACAGCCAGTGCCTGCCGCCGGCATCAAACAAATTGCTGTAATCCGAACTCATCCTCCCCAATCCGGCAGTCAGGCTGATGGTGGGAAAAAAGTTTGCCCTGGCTGCACCGATACTGGCATTGGCTCCCTTGAGCAGATGTTCTGCCGCCTGTATGTCAGGACGATTTTCGAGCAATAAGGAAGGCAGCCCTTCCGGGATATCCTGCAAGGCAGCAACTTCTGATAATTTCCTCACCTGGGGTAAATCCTTCGGCAATGGCGATCCCATCAAAAGCTCAAGATAGTTTTCATCCTGCCCAACCCGGGTAGCCAGCACTGCCAGATCGGTTTGCGCCTCATTTACGAGGCTTTGCGCCTGGCTGACATCCAGGTCTGACGCGACACCGGCAGTAAACTTTTTCTCAACTAACGCAAGGTTTTCTTCACGGTTTTTCAGTGTGGCTGCTGTCAGGTCATATATTTCCCGGTCAGCAACCAGTTGCAGATACATACCTGCAGTTTCGGCGACCAGACTCAGCCTGGCGGCTTTTGCATCAGCTTCAGCTGCATGGAAAGTTTCCAGTGCCTGTTCTGTCAGACTGCGTATCCGGCCAAAAAGATCGAGCTCAAATGCACTAAACCCCAGCGAAGCCGTGTATTGGCGTGAAACACCCTCTGTCCCCATGCTGTTAAATTCTGCCGGGAGGCGCTGGGATATCCCTCCTGTACTGGCATTAATGGTTGGCAACAGATCTGCGCGCTGTATACGATACTGTGCCCGTGTCTTTTCAATATTGAGTATCGCCATTCGGAGATCACGATTGTTATCCATCGCAATCTGGATAACCTGTTGCATGGTTTCATCCGTGAAAAAGGATTTCCACGCCGGCAAAACGGCGTCAGCAGGCTGGCCGGTTGCCTGCCGGGTTGCCGCATAGTGCTCCGGAACGGGTGCCTCTGGCCGGATATAATCCGGCGCCAGAGTGCACCCGCCCAGAGACCATGCCAGGAGAGTCGGAATAATAAGCTTCTGGCTTAATGAAAGGGGTTGCATCTTATGCATGTTCTTCTCCATTTTCTGTTTCCTGCATGTCCGCTTCGCCATCTTTTTGATGTCCGTTTTTTTTGCGCGAGGCAAAAAAGTTGGTAACAAGCATGTAGAAAATTGGCGTGAAATAAATCCCCAGGCTGGTCGCAGCCGTCATGCCCCAGACAACGGTCGTCCCAAGTGCATTTTGTCCGCCTGAGCCGGCTGCATTGCTGAGCATGAGTGGTACCACACCTAAAATGAAGGCAAGCGATGTCATGATGATGGGACGCAGGCGCATCCGGACAGCCTGAACGGTCGCGTCATAAAGCGATGCGCCTTTTTCATGCAGATCCTTGGCAAACTCCACAATCAGGATGGAGTTTTTTGCCGACAGACCAATAATGGTGAGTAGTCCAATCTGGAAGTACACGTCATTGTCCATCCCCCTGACCCAGACACCCAGTAATGCACCGATTACACCCGTCGGCACAACCAGCAGCACAGAGAAAGGAACAGACCAGCTCTCGTAAAGCGCCGCAAGACAAAGGAAGACAACTAACAATGAGATGGCGTACAGCATCGGTGCCTGGGAACCGGACATTTTTTCCTGATAGGAAATGCCTGTCCAGTCAAAGTCAAACCCTGGCGGCAGTTCTTTGCCCAACTCTTCCATTGCACGCATCGCCGTACCGGTACTTTTTCCCGGTGCCGGTTGTCCGAGAATTTCAATGGAGGGGAGTCCGCCATACCGTTCCAGTCTGGGCGATGCGGGTTCCATATGCATGGAAACAAAAGAGGAAAACGGAACCATTTCACCCAACTCATTGCGGATACGGTATTTGCCCAAATCACTGGCCTGCATGCGATAAGGCGCCTCAGCCTGCATGAAAACCTTTTTGGTACGCCCTTTATCCAGGAAGTCATTGATGTAGTAACTTCCCCAGTAAACGGCAATGGCATTGTTGATTTCCCCCTTGGAAAGGCTTTGCGCCCCCGCTTTGGCCATATCAATATCCAGGACATACTCATCCACATCATCCAGTCCGTTTGGACGCACACCCATCAGGTCAGGGTGTCTGGCCGCTTTTTCCAGCAACTCGTTGCGGGCCTGCATCAGTGCTGCATGCCCCTGGCCGGCCCTGTCGATGATTTCAAAGTCAAAACCGGAAGCACTGCCCAGTTCGATAACAGCCGGAGGGGTATAAACATAAACAGCCGCTTCCGGTATTTTCGAAAATTTTTTCGATGCGCGCTCAGCGATGGCAGATGCCTTCTGACTCTTGTCCTTGCGTTTTGCCCAGTCTTCCAGCATCACGAAGGCAAGGCCGGCGTTCTGGCTGTTTCCACTGAAACTGACACCGGAAACCGCCAGAATACTTTTGACCAATCCCTTTTCCTCTTCCTTGAAATGCTCCTCAACCTGTTCAAGCACATCCAGCGTCCGCTCAAATGTCCCTCCGGCTGGTAGCTGAACTTCTACGAAAACCAGCCCCTGGTCTTCTTCCGGAATAAACCCGGCAGGCAGGCGCATGAACATGACACCAATCACAACCAGTCCGGCAGCAAATCCGACAAGACATTTCACAGGCCGCTTAACGATGTGCCCGACCTGGCTCTGGTATCGCAAACTGATCCTGTCAAACCACCGGTTGAACCAGCCGAAAAATCCGGTTGTCCGGTGAGGCATTTTATCCGGCAGCATGGTAGCGCAAAGCGCCGGTGTCAGGATCATTGCCACGATGACAGACAGCGTCATGGCTGTGACAATCGTGATGGAAAACTGCCGGAAAATCACACCGGTTGATCCGCCAAGAAATGCCATGGGAACAAAAACGGCTGCAATGACCATGGCCACACCAACCAGTGCGCCTGTAATCTGTTCCATCGATTTTTTCGCAGCCTCCTTGGGGCCAACGCCCTCTTCATGCATAATGCGCTCGACATTTTCGACTACCACAATGGCATCATCAACAAGCAGTCCGATTGCCAGTACCATACCAAACATGGTTAGCGAATTGATGGAAAAACCTGCTGCAGCCAATACACCAAATGTCCCCAGCAAAACAACAGGAATCGCAATCGTCGGAATCAGGGTAGCCCTGAAGTTCTGCATGAAGAGGTACATCACCAGAAAAACCAGGACAATTGCCTCGGCAAGGGTTTGAAAAACTGCCGAAATCGATAGCCTTACGAAAGGAGTCGTATCATAGGCATAAACATGTTTGAAGCCGGCAGGATAAAAACGTGAAAGCGAATCCAGTTCTTTTTTGATTCCGGCGGCCGTCTCAAGCGCATTGGCGCCGGATGCCAGCTTGATCGCCAGTCCGGCAGACGGCTTCCCGTTAAACCTGGAACGTGCCTTGAATATTTCATTGTTCAGCTCCATTTTGGCAATATCCCGCAGATACAGGTTTGAGCCGTCCGGATTGGTCCTGACAAAAATATTTTCAAATTCCTCTACGGTCTTGAGACGGGATGCGGCATTAATCGTCACATTCAGTTGCTGCCCTTTCGGCGCAGGCCCCATACCGACCTGTCCCCCTGTTACCTGCATGTTCTGCTGCTGAACGATTGAAATAATGTCTGAAGGATTCAGCCTGTACTGGTCCATCCTGATCGGGTCCAGCCATATGCGCATGGCATACTGCGCACCAAAAAGCGTGGTATCGCCCACACCCGGAAGACGCCCGACAATATCCTGAATGTTTGATGCGATATAGTCGGCGATATCAGATTCATCCATGCTGCCATCTTCTGAGATGAAGGCAATGGCATGCATGTAATTCTTCACTGATTTGGTAACGGAAAGCCCCTGGCGCTGCACTTCCTCCGGGAGTAGCGGTTGGGCAAGCTGCAGCTTGTTTTGGACCTGTACCTGCGCAATATCGATATCCGTTCCTGCCTTGAAGGCAAAGTTGACTGTTGCCTGTCCGGATGAATCGCTGTTTGAGTACATGTAAATCAGGTTATCTATCCCCTTCATCTGCTGCTCGATAACCTGGGTTACTGTATCCTCAATTGTTTTTGCTGAAGCGCCCGGGTAAGTTGCTGTTACAGCAATTTCCGGCGCTGCAATCGACGGATACTGTGCAACCGGTAATGTGGAAATGGAAAGGGCGCCTGCCAGCATGATGATGATGGAGATAACCCAGGCGAAAATAGGACGATCAATGAAAAATTTGGCCATGATGACGTCCCCTTAACCGTTTTGCTCTTCGTTTACGGCAGGCTTTTTCCCTGCATCAAGCGCAATACCTGACACAATTTGCCCCGGGCGCGCTTTCTGCAATCCGTCAACAAGTACCCTGTCCCCCTCCTGCAGGCCACCCATTAAAAGCCACTGCCCCTTAAAGTCCCTGTCGACGGTTACATACCGGGTATCGACATAAAATTCGTCATTGCTCAGTTGTACCTTTTCAGTGTCTGCCATTTCAGGCCTGGTTTTGGTCAGGATATGCACGAGGGTTTGCCCCTTGGTATCACGGGTTACCGTTTTTTGCGGAACAAGAATAGCGTTTTCCCGAATCCCTTCTTCGATAATCGCCCTGACATACATACCCGGTAAAAGGATATTCTCCGGATTTTCAAAAGTCGCACGTACCGTTACTACCCCCGTGCTTTGCTCAACGGTGACATCGGAAAACTGGAGATTGCCGTCGACCCATTCCGGCGTATCTCTTGCCCCCTCAGCAGCCGTTTCTTTGACATAAGGCGTTCCATCCTCCAGAACCAGCCTGACCTTGGCGGCTGTCTGCCCGCTTGACTGAAGATGTCCCTGCTCAAAGGCACGGCGCAGTTTCAACAGGTCGCTGCTGGATTGCGTTACGTCCACATAGACAGGACTCAATTGCTGGATGGTTGAAAGTGGTTCAGCCTGGTTTTGCGTCACCAGCGCTCCAGGCGTAACAAATGATCGCCCGATCCTCCCTGAAACTGGTGCCGTAACGCTGGTGTAACCAAGATTGATCCGGGCTGTTTCCAGTGCCTGTCTTGCCGCTTCAACCTGCGCTTTGGCTACACCATAAGCGGATACGGCATCGTCGTATTCCTGCTTGCTGACCGCATTAATATCAACGATTTTTGCGTATCGTTCTGCCAGGAGACGGGCGGAAACGACATTGGCTTGCGCTTTGGAGAGTTCCGCTTTGGCATTGTTGTAAGCCGCCTGGAAAAGCGCCGGATCAATCTGGTATAAAACCTGCCCTGCTTTGACATCCGTCCCCTCTTCAAAAAGACGTTTCTGTATGATT
>JAJDFZ010000037.1 GCA_030269625.1 Oxalobacter sp. OttesenSCG-928-P03
TGGTTCTTGACGATATTCTCGACGAAGGTGAAACGCTGGCGCATGTGCAAAAGCGTCTCCTTGACATGGGCGCCGCCAAAGTCATCCTGGCCGTTTTCGGTGACAAGCAGATCGGCGCAAAAAAACCGGTAACGCCAGACCATGTCGGAATGGCGCTGCCCAACCGGTTTGTCATCGGATTTGGTATGGATATTGAAGGCTACTGGCGTAATCTGCCGGAAATCCGGGCACTGACAGCAGACCCGCTGATGATCTGAATCCTGCTGCAGAAATCAGGCAGGGAGACGCAATTTCTGAATCACGCCATCCAGCACATCCAGATCGGCAAAATCAATCAGCATCTGCCCGCGCCCCTTGGCATTCACCTTGAATGTCACGCGAGTCGCAAGCAGGTCCGACAGTTCTTCTTCAAGACGTGAAATATCGGCCGACTTTGTTTTTTCCTTTTTGCGATCCATCGCCGACTTTTCGGACAATTCACGCGCAACCAGTTTTTCCGTTTCACGAACCGACAATCTCCTGGCGACGACCTGCGTTGCAAGCGTAATCTGGGTTGCGCCATCTGCTGCCAGCAATGCCCGGGCATGCCCCATATCAATATCTCCCGCCATCAGCATGGTCTGGACCGGCCTCGCCAGATTTAAAAGGCGCAGCAAATTGGTCACCGCACTCCGGGAACGGCCGACAGCATTGGCTGCCTGTTCATGTGTAAACCCGAAATCTGAAATAAGACGGTGAATTCCCTGGGCTTCCTCCAGTGGATTCAGGTCCTCGCGCTGCATATTTTCAATCAGCGCCATGGCAGCGGCTGTCTGATCGTCTACATCCTTGACCAGCGCCGGGATGTGGTCAAGTCCGGCCAGCTGGGCTGCGCGATATCGCCTTTCACCGGCAATGATTTCATAGCGGTCCGCGCCATCCTTCTGACCAATCCGCCTGACGAGGATCGGCTGCATGACACCCTGCTCGCGGATAGACTGGGCCAGTTCGTTCAAAGCCCCTTCATCCATTCGCGCGCGCGGCTGGTATTTACCTGCCTGAAGCATGGCAATCGGCACACTGGAAAGATCGCTTTTGTCAGATGAAAAATCCGGCACCGAGCCCAGCAAAACCTCCAGGCCCCTGCCCAACCCTTTTTTCTTTTTACTTGTCATGTTTACTGTATCCTGAAAAAACCAATTACGCATTTACGATGAACACATCACTGGCGATCCAGCCAGGTCAACATCTCATTGCCAAAATCGATATAGGCCTGTGCGCCTTTTGAATGGGGATCAAAGGCAATCCCCGGCATACCATAAGAAGGCGCCTCCGCCAGACGCACATTTCTCGGAATAACCGTTTTGAAAACTTTCTCGCCAAAATGCCGCTCCAGCTGCGCCGAAACATGCTGGGAAAGGGTTGCCCGCTTGTCGAACATCACCCGCAAAAGACCGATTATCTGCAAATCCCGGTTCAGATTGGCATGAACATGTTTGATGGTATTGACCAGATCAGACAACCCCTCAAGCGCATAATATTCACACTGCATCGGAATAATGACACCGTCTGCAGCACACAGGCCGTTAATTGTCAGCATCGACAATGCCGGCGGGCAATCAATCAGAATAAAATCATATTGCCCGCTGACTTTTTTCAGCGCCTCTTTCAGACGGTGCTCACGGCGCTCAAGATCAACCAGTTCAACTTCTGCGCCGGAAAGATCCCGGTTTGCCGGAAGGACATCAAACCCGCCGCTCTCGGATATCTGCCTTGCTCCCTCCACATCGGACAACCCCAGCAAAACCTGGTAAACCGAATTGTCCAGGTCGGCCTTCTGGATACCGGATCCCATAGTGGCATTGCCCTGCGGATCCAGATCAATCAGCAGCACCCTTTGCTGAAGACGGGCAAGCCCGGCGGCAAGATTGACGGTTGTTGTGGTTTTACCGACACCACCTTTTTGATTCGCTATGCAGAAAATTCGGGCCATGTGTTTATTGTTCAGCATTTATAAAGCAGGTTCAAAAACAGGCGCCCCGTACCATAAGCATATCCAGGGCACGGAAACCAGCATATCAGACTGTCTTTTTTTCCATCACGAGCAAATGCCGCTCGGCATCAAGGAATGGAACTTTCAATGGTACAACAGCCTTTACTTTCAAGCCAGCAGGCAATGCATCAATCTCGTCAAGCGGCACCGCCCCTTTCATGGCATAAAAACAGCCGTCCGCTGAAAGGAGATGAGCTGACAGTTCAACAAATTGCCCCAGATCGGAAAAAGCGCGGGAAATAATGCCGTCCGCTTTTTCAACAAGACGCAGTTTTTCCACCCGACCGGTATGCACCGTCACATTTTTGAGGCGCAGTTCAGCCTTCACCTGGGAAAGGAAGGCTGTTTTTTTCTGGACGGCATCAATCAGAGAAACCGTCATCTCCGGGTAGAGAATGGCCAAAACCATGCCGGGCAATCCGGCACCTGAACCCACATCCAGCAAATGCCGGGTATCCCGGACAACATCGGCTGCCGCGAGCGAATCCAGAACATGATGTGTCATCATTGTTTCAGGCTCGCGGATCGCTGTCAGGTTATAAACCGTATTCCACCGGGAAAGCAGCGTCAGGTAGGTGAAAAGCTGTCTGATCTGCTGCTCATCCAGACTCAGCCCAAGAATCTCGCTTCCGTTTAACAGCAATTCTTCCAGATGCGTATTATCGACGGCTGGTTTTATCACAACCGATTCATTTGCCATGTTCATGCTTCTGCCTCTGCAAAATCGACAAGTCCCCTTTTTTTCAGATAAACCAGCAACAGGGAAATAGCGGCCGGCGTAACGCCGGAAATTCTGGATGCCTGACCAAGCGTTTCCGGACGCAACTGATCCAGTTTCTGACGGACTTCCACGGAAAGCGCGGCCACTTCTGTATAGGGCAAATCCGCAGGCAGCCTGAGATTTTCATAATACTGCTGCCGCCTTACCTCGCGTAACTGCCTTTCTATATAACCGGCATATTTGATCTGGATTTCGATCTGGTCCTTGACCTCCTTCTCCAGGAAATCTTCAGAACACCAGCTTTTCCCTTCCTTATCTGTCAGGCTCATTAATGCTTCATAATTCACATCCGGACGGCGCAACAGATCCGCCAGCGAATATTCCCTTTCTATCGCCTTACCGATAACACGGGAAGTTTCGTATGGGTCCAGCATATGAGGATGCACCCAGGTTGATTTCATCCGCTCAATTTCCCGGGAAATCTTATCCCGCTTTCGCGCAAACATTTCCCACTGCTCGCTACTGATGCAACCCAGCTTATAAGCTGTTTCTGTCAGACGCATATCCGCATTATCTTCGCGCAGGCTCAACCTGTACTCAGCCCTGCTTGTAAACATGCGGTAAGGTTCCTGAACACCCTGGGTCACCAGGTCGTCAACCATAACCCCCATATACGCCTCATTTCTCTTTGGCACCCAGGCGTCCAGTTCATCGACATACCGGCTGGCATTAATTCCAGCAAGCAGGCCCTGTGCGGCGGCTTCCTCATAACCCGTTGTCCCATTAATCTGCCCGGCAAAGAACAACCCGTCTATTTGCCTTGTTTCCAGCGACGTTTTAAGACTCCGCGGATCAAAATAATCGTATTCAATCGCGTAACCCGGACGAAGGATATGGGCATTTTCCATTCCCTTCATGGAACGGACCAGATCAATCTGCATATCAAAAGGAAGGCTGGTTGAAATCCCGTTCGGGTAATACTCATTTGTATTTACCCCTTCAGGCTCCAAAAAAATCTGATGAGAATCTCTATCCGAAAAACGATGAATCTTATCTTCAATAGAGGGGCAATACCTGGGGCCTATCCCTTCAATCATCCCGGTAAAAAGCGGGCTCCTGTCCAGACCCGCCCGGATAATGTCGTGAGTTTCCGGATTGGTATGTGTAATCCAGCACGGCAACTGCTTCGGATGCATTTCCGGACTACCGCGAAAAGAAAATACAGGCACAGGATCAAGATCACCATCCTGCCGCACCATCACATCAAAATTAACTGTATTCCCATCAATTCTCGGCGGCGTCCCTGTTTTTAACCTTCCCTGCGGCAAACCCAAATCCCGTAAACGATAAGCCAGTGCAACAGAAGGCGCATCACCAGCCCTACCCCCGGGATGCGAATGCAACCCGACGTAAATTTGCCCATCAAGAAAGGTACCAACTGTAAGAATGACTGCCTTACCTTTAAACCGTATATCTCCCTCTGTTACCACTCCTGCTATCCGACCATTCTCTACAATCAAATCATCAACCTGTTGCTGAAACAAAAACAAGTTTTCCTGATTTTCTAAACGATATCGAATTGACTGCCTGTACAAATTTCTATCAATCTGCGCACGCGTCGCCCTGACAGCAGGCCCTTTAGAAGAATTTAAAATACGAAACTGAATTCCCGCCTCATCTGAGGCCAATCCAATAGCGCCACCCATCGCATCCACTTCTTTAACCAGATGCCCTTTACCAATCCCACCTATAGACGGATTACAGGAAAGCTGCCCCAATGTCTCAAAACTATGCGTCACCAATAGTGTCTGCTTACCCATACGCGAAGCGACTAAAGCCGCTTCTGTACCAGCATGCCCACCACCTACAACAATGACATCAAACTGCCTCGGGAAATACATAATTCAACCAATTTAAATGTTTCACGTGAAACATTTTATTTTTGTATTTAAATAACACAGCGTAAAATGCTTTTTGATTTTTAGACCACATCATACTAAAAAATTCATTGAACTGAACATTTTATATTAATGTTGCTTGTTTGTTAATATTGTTATTTTATTAACATTATTAAACTGATAATATTCAGTGTGTGGATAATGTTGTTAACAATTCGTTAACTTTATGGGAACAATTCCTGAATTGATAAATAATTATTTTTTATTCAACTTTATAAAAAAGTTTTCATTAGGGTTAATATTTTTATAACTTATTGATTATTAATAAATAAATTCACTTATCCACAAATATAGCCTTACCTTATTAATATTATTTTTATATAAAAGATCTTATTAAAAGAAAAGCGATATTTTAATTCCAAATTGGAATTAATTTTTTTATATGATGCATCTGCTAGAATCTCATTCTTGATTGAAATTCCACCGCACGTTTTCTTGAGGTAAAAACATGAGTTCACAAGAACAGAGAAAAGAACAGCTCCGATTAAATGCTCTGGCTTTTCACCAGAATCCGGTTCCAGGAAAAATCAGTGTTGAACCTTCCAAACAGGTCAATGATCAGAATGATCTGGCGTTGGCCTATACACCTGGAGTGGCATCTGCCTGTGAAGAAATCCATAAAGATCCTGCTACGGCTTATCAATATACGACAAAAGGAAACCTTGTTGCGGTTATTTCAAACGGTACGGCTGTATTGGGGTTGGGTAATATAGGGGCGCTGGCTTCCAAGCCGGTTATGGAAGGAAAAGGCGTTTTATTTAAAAAGTTTGCCGGGATCAATGTTTTTGACCTGGAAGTGGATGAACTTGATCCGGATAAATTCTGCGATATTGTTGCTTCGCTTGAACCCACTTTTGGCGGGATCAATCTGGAAGATATTCGTGCCCCGGAATGTTTTTATATTGAACGTAAATTGCGTGACAGGATGAAAATTCCGGTTTTCCATGATGACCAGCATGGAACAGCCATCGTTGTTGGAGCAGCAGTCCTGAATGCACTCAAAATGGTTGGAAAGGAAATCAGTACAAGCAAACTTGTTGTTTCCGGTGCAGGAGCCGGTGCGCTTGGATGTCTTGAGTTGCTCGTGGACCTCGGGTTTCCGCTTAAAAATATCTGGGTAACGGATATTGAGGGTGTGGTATACAAGGGTCGCAAGGAGCTAATGGACCCGGACAAGGAAATCTATGCACAGGATACAGGCCATCGTACCCTGATGGATGTAATTCCGGATGCGGATGTCTTTCTCGGCCTGTCTGCCGGCAATGTACTCAAACCTGAAATGGTCAAACTGATGGCAAACAAACCGGTTATCCTGGCCCTGGCCAATCCCGCGCCGGAAATTCTGCCTGAAGTGGCAAAAGAAGCCCGTGCCGATGTTGTAATGGCAACAGGCCGCTCGGATTATCCCAACCAGGTAAACAATTCACTTTGCTTTCCCTATATTTTCAGGGGTGCACTGGATTGCCAGGCTACAACAATCAATCGCAAGATGGAATTGGCTGCCATGACGGCGCTGGCCGCATTGGCTGAGGAAAAAGTGCCGGCAGAACTCGAAGCCATGTACGGCAGAAAATTTGAATTCGGTCCGGAATATTTTCTGCCGATGCAATTTGATTCCCGCCTGCTTTCCAGGATAGCGCCAGCGGTTGCCCAGGCAGCCATGGATTCCGGTGTGGCACAAAAGCCGATAGCGGATATGGTTGCCTACAAAAAGAAACTGGAAGAAATGAACAAATAAATTGCCCTTTAAAAATAAAAAGCCCCGCACAAAATTCGCGGGGCTTTTTATCAGGCATTTTTCCATTCAAGAATGCCACCTGCCATAAGAGGAACAACCGTTTCCTCTCCGAAAGGCAATTGTTCCGGAATTTGCCAGCGCTGGCGCACCAGCGTTATTTTTTCACTGTTGGGAGAGAGCCCGTAGAATTTTGCGCCATTCAGGCTGGCAAAAGCCTCGAATCGATCCAGGGCGTGATGGTCATCAAATACCCTGGCATATAACTCAAGGGCGTGCAGCGCGGTATAACAGCCCGCACACCCGCAGGCATTTTCCTTGAGATCTTTTGCATGAGGCGCGGAATCAGTTCCAATGAAAAATCGCTCATTGTTGTGGCCTGTCGCAGCCTGGACCAGCGCTTTTCTGTTTTCCTCTCTTTTCAGAACAGGAAGGCAGTAATAATGGGGGCAAATTCCACCGGTGAATATAACATTGCGGTTAAACAGGAGATGATGGGCCGTAATGGTTGCGCCAATAGGTCCTTCAGCCTGTGCCACATATTGTGCCGCCTCCTTTGTTGTAATGTGCTCAAAAACAATTTTGAGTTCCGGCAGGCTTTTTCTGAGCGGCAGCAAAACACGGTCAATGAACACGGCTTCACGATCAAATATATCAACCTCAGGATCGGTAACTTCCCCATGCATCAAAAGCGGTATGCCGTGTGCCTGCATGGTTTCAAGTGTTTTCATGCACTTTGCAAGGTCTGTCACGCCGGCATCTGAATTGGTTGTTGCACCGGCAGGATACAGTTTGACACCGTAAACAATACCGCTTTCCCCTGCTTTTATGATCTCATCCGGTGTGGTGTTGTCAGTCAGGTAAAGTGTCATCAGCGGCTCGAATCCGGAACCGGCAGGAACAGCTGCCATAATCCGTTGCCGGTATTCGCGGGCCTGTTCGGTTGTTGTCACAGGCGGTCGCAGATTCGGCATGATAATAGCCCGCCTGAACTGGGCCGCAGAATGCCCGATTACGGATTTCAGGGCTTCACCATCTCTCAGATGTAAATGCCAGTCATCCGGGCGGGTAATCGTAATTTGATCGGTTTGTGACATGCTTGAAATCTTTCCTTTGATGAATGCGATAATCAGTCTCGGGATATTTTACTTTGGGTGAGGATATAACGTATGCTCATGTTAGTGATATTACGCTTTCAGGGGGAAAATAATGCTCAAAAAAACTATCAGAATTATTACCAAGGTTGGTGATGGCGGGATGACAACGCTGGCGGACGGTAGCCGGGTCTCAAAATCGAGCCGCAGAATAGAGGCGATTGGAAATGTGGATGAGCTTAATTCCCTGTTGGGCCTGTTACTATCGGAAAACCTGTCAGGAGAAATGGAGGCGGAATTAAGAACGATTCAGAATGACTTGTTCCATATCGGGGCTGAATTGGCCGGCTCACCGCAGAATGTGATTACGGAATTACAGGTGCAGCGCCTGGAAAGCCAGGCAGAAAAATATGACGCCAACCTGCTGCCGCTTCAGGGTTTCATCCTGCCGGGAGGTATACGCACAGGCGCTTTTTTCCTCTATGTCCGCAGTGTGTGCCGGCGCGCGGAGCGTTCGGTTTTTGCCCTTTCGGAGGCAGAACCCCTTTCGGAAGCCATTGGAAAATATATGAACAGGCTGTCTGACATGCTGTTTATTTATGCCCGTTTCGTCAATCGCGAAGCAGGTCAGGCAGATCAGATCTGGCAGAAAAACAAAAACGACGCCAATTGACGCCGCTTTTTCTCACGTTGTTTTTTGCTCAGCCGCGCTTGTCGAATTCAATACGTGCATAAGCGGAGTGATTATGTATGGATTCGAAGTTTTCCGCTTCCAGCGTATAGGCAACAACGCGATCGTCCGCATTCAGCATGCCGGCCACGTCCCGAACCAGATCTTCCACAAATTTGGGATTTTCATAGGCGCGTTCTGTCACGAACTTTTCATCCGGGCGTTTGAGCAGACCGTACAGCTCACAGGATCCCTGCTTTTCGATTCGGGCAATGAGTTCTTCTATCGGGAAGTCAGTGTTCAGGAGTACGTTCAGCGTGATATGTGAGCGCTGGTTATGAGCGCCATAGGCAGAAATTTCACGGGAACAGGGGCAAAGACTGGTAACCGGCACAAGCACTTTTTGCCAGACTTCCACATCGTTGTTTTTGATTTCGCAAATCAGGCCCACCTCATAATCCATCAGGCTTTCCACTTTGGAAACAGGGGCGGCTTTTTTGACAAAATAGGGAAAAGTTACTTCAATCCGGCCATCTGATGCATCGAGCAGTGTCAGCATTTTTCTGGTCAGCCCGGTGAAGGCAGCGATATCCAGAGGAGGAGTTTCAGGTGCACCGGTTTCTTCCAGAAGCGCAATAAAGCGCGACATGTGCGTGCCCTTTTGCTCATCCGGCAAATGCACGTAAAGATTCCATATGCCAACAGTAGGCTGGATAGCAGAGGCAGTCCGGATTCTGAATGGGTGTCTGACACCTTTTACGCCGACGCGCTGTATCGCGATACGCCTGTTGTCCGGTTTGCTTTGCACATCCGGAATAATGGGATTTTGCAGGTTCATTTTTTATATTCTGTTCGAAATGAGCGGCTCATTTTTCCTTGGGAAAGCGCTGCCTGATAGTGTCTACTATACCCTGTGCATCCAGTTTGTGCATGGAAAGGAGCTGACCGACTTCGCCATGATCAATGAATTCATCGGGCAGGCCCAGCAGCAGAACGGGGATAGTGATACCCGCTTCTGCCAGCAACTCGGTTATGGCTGCTCCGGCACCTCCGGCAATAGCCCCCTCCTCGATGGTGACAAAGGCGGCATGTGACTTTGCCGCTTCCAGAAGGATTTCTTTATCCAGCGGTTTGACAAAGCGCATGTTGATTACCGTTGCATCCAGTATTTCTGCAGCCTCAAGTGCGGGAGTGAGCATGGTTCCAAATGCCAGAATAGCGATTTGTTTTCCGGTTCTGCGTTTTTCTGCCTTGCCCAGCGGAATCGTTAAAAAGTCTTCAGCAACTGCTGTGCCAGGCCCTTGGCCGCGGGGATAGCGGACTGCTGCAGGGCCATGATAGTGAAAAGCGGTTGAGAGCATTTGACGTGCCTCATTTTCATCCGCTGGTGCCATGATGACCATATTGGGAATGCAGCGCAGGTAAGCCATATCGTAGTTACCGGCGTGGGTTGCGCCGTCTGCGCCGACCAGTCCTGCCCGGTCGAGTGCAAAAGTCACGTCCAGATTTTGCAGGGCGACATCATGAATCAACTGGTCATAGGCGCGCTGCAGGAAGGTGGAATAGATGGCGACAACGGGCTTGAAGCCTTCGCAGGCAAGGCCGGCAGCAAAAGTGACGGCATGCTGTTCGGCAATGCCGACATCAAAAAAACGGTCCGGAAACTGCTCTGCAAACGGAACCATGCCGGAACCTTCCCGCATGGCCGGGGTAATACCGATGAGGCGGCTGTCCGCCATGGCCGCATCACACAGCCATTGGCCGAAAACCTCGGTATAAGTCGGGCGGGATGAAACAACGGGTTTGATGCCTTCTTCCGGACTGAATTTGCCGAGTCCGTGGTATAAAACCGGATCGGCTTCCGCCAGTTTGTATCCCTGTCCTTTTTTGGTGACCACGTGAAGAAACTGCGGACCATCAAGCTGCTTGAGGTTTTGCAGTGTTGGAATCAGTGAATCCAGGTCATGCCCGTCAATCGGGCCGATGTAGTTGAATCCGAATTCTTCAAACATGGTGGCAGGCACGATCATACCCTTGGCATGTTCTTCAAACCGCCTGGCGATTTCCTGCATGGGTGCCGGCAGCATCTTGCCCACATTTCTTGCTGCCGCATAAAACTTGCCGGACATCAGGCGGGCAAGGTAACGGTTCAGTGCCCCGACGGGCGGCGAAATGGACATGTCATTGTCATTCAGGATGACCAGCATCCGGAGATCGTCGTAAACCCCGGCATTGTTCAGTGCCTCAAATGCCATACCGCCAGTCATGGCGCCATCACCGATAATGGCAATGGAATGGTATTTTTCATCCTTGAGCCTGGCAGCAATCGCCATGCCCAGCGCGGCAGAGATGGACGTGGAGGAATGGGCCGTGCCGAAAGCGTCGTATTCACTTTCATCGCGTTTGGGAAAACCCGATATGCCGTTTAACTGGCGAAGGGTTTTCATCTGCTCCCGTCTGCCGGTCAGGATTTTATGGGGGTAGCTCTGGTGGCCAACATCCCATACCAGGCGATCCACGGGGGTATTGAAGACATAATGCAGCGCAATGGCAAGTTCAATCGTGCCCAGGTTGGATGAAAGATGTCCGCCTGTGCGGGAGACCGACAGGATAATAAAATCACGCAACTCGCGTGCCAACTGGTCCAGCTGGGGACGCTGCAGTTTGCGCAGATCCGATGGATCATTGATGGTACTGAGCAAATTCATTATTTGTTCCGCTCTACAATCAGATCGGCCAACTGTCGCAGGTAGCCGGCTTTTTCATCAAAGATATTCAGGGCCTGGTGGGCGTCTGAGCGGAGTTTTTCTGCCAGCGCCCTTGATTTTTCAAGTCCCAGGATGGAAACATAGGTTGGCTTGTTGTCAGCGGCATCCTTGCCGGCCGTTTTTCCGAGTGTTTCCGAGTCAGCGGTTGCATCGAGAATGTCGTCGACAACCTGAAATGCCAGTCCGACAGCCCTGGTATAGGCCTCCAGCGCACGGGCTTCGTCCGCGCCGGGAAACCGGCCGCAAAGACAGCCCAGGAAAACCGAGGCTTCGAGCAAAGCGCCGGTTTTCAGTCCGTGCATCTGTTCCAGTTGCTCAAGGGAGAGGTCCTGCCCGACGCTTGCCAGATCAATGGCCTGGCCGCCACACATGCCGAATGAGCCGGCGGCTTCACTGAGTATCTGCAGCATCTCGACAGTCCGCTCGGGATCAGCGTCTATACGTGAAAGCACCATAAAAGCCTGGGATTGCAGGGCGTCGCCGGCCAGGAGCGCTGTTGCCTCATCATACCGGACATGCACGGTCGGCTTGCCGCGGCGCAGAACATCATTGTCCATGCAGGGCAGATCATCATGTACCAGCGAATAGGCATGAATCATCTCGACGGCAGAACCCGCATGCGCCATGGCCGCAACCGGGGCATCAAAAAGGGTGCCGGCGGCAAAAACCAGCATGGGCCTGACACGTTTGCCGCCATCAAGCGTGGCATAGCGCATGGCATCATGCAGACGTTCAGGAATGCGGGTGGAAGAGGGAAGCAGTTTCGACAAAGCGTCCTCTATCGTTGTCTGGACCGATTGCATCCAGTCTTCAAAGGGGATTGGAGCGGACATTATTTGCTTTCCGTTGTGTTATCCGTCTGAAAGGGTTTCAGCATTTCCCTGTCCAGTATCTCGATTTGCCTGTCCACCTTTTCCAGTTGGGCGGTACAGTATTTCACCAGTTCCACACCGCGCTGATAGGCGGTGATGGATGCCTCAAGAGGAAGCTCGCCTTCCTCCAGTTGCGCAACAAGACGATTCAACTCGCTCATTGCGGACTCGAAGGATTCGATTTTTTCCTTGCCAGTATTCTTTTCAGTGTTATCGGACATAAAAACCATCAATTCATCATATCCCGGGCGAGGGGTGTAAAATCACGCTTTTGGCGCTGTATTTCAAATATGCGCGAAAACCTATTATTATACGCCAGCTTCACTTAATGCCATGATTTCAGCGACGTTTCACCATCATACTCCCAAAGCGGAATCCGGCTTTTGACGCAGGCATACTGAAAAAGTCATTTCATGCAATCGCTCTGGATGATTTTTGCCGCTTTCCTCTTTTCCGTCATGGGGGTTTGCGTCAAGCTCCTGTCGAATACCTATTCGACACCCGAGATTGTCATGTATCGCAGCCTGATCGGGGCGGTTTTCATGCTTTTTGTCGTGCTGGGCAGAAAGGGATCATTCCGGACGCGGTTTTTCTGGCAGCACTTGTGGCGAGGTGTTATTGGCGTGACCGCTCACGGCCTGTGGTTTTACGCCATGGTTTTCCTTCCACTTGCAACAGCGGTGACGCTTAACTACATGTCACCAATCTGGATTGCCGCCTTTCTTTTCATGATCGGTTTTTTTCGCCGCCGGGTTGGTTTTGAATGGCGTCTCGTTTTTGCCATAGTGGCAAGTTTTGTCGGCGTGGCATTATTGCTTCGTCCGACGATTCATGCCGAACAGTGGATTGCTGGCCTGGTTGGCCTGGCGTCAGGTATCCTGGCTGCCCTGGCTTATCTGCAGGTGAGGCGCCTGGGCGAACTGGGTGAGCCGGAATACCGGGTCGTTTTTTATTTTTGCGTGATCGGGACAATCTGTGCGGCACTGGCATGTGTAGTGAACGCTTACTTGCCGGGAGGCGACGGTATCATATGGCATACGCATGACGGATATGGCTTTTTCCTTCTGGTGATCATTGGCGTGACGGCAGCTGTTGCACAGATAGCGATGACTCGCGCCTACCATCTGGGTAAAACGCTGGTGACCGCGAACCTGCAGTACACAGGCATTGTATTTTCCAGCGTATGGGGAATCCTGATCTGGGATGACAGGCTCGGTTTTTATGGCTGGCTGGGGATGATCATCATTATGGGAAGTGGCGTCGCAACCACGTTCTTCGATGTCCGGCATCGTATGACAACAACGTCCGCCGTCTTTCAGAAGGCGCGGCAGCGATTGTCCCGTACCGCTGCCGGGAAAGAAGATTGATTCCTGCCGTCAGGATGCTTTTTCAGTGCGCTTCATCCCAGTTGTTTCCAACGCCGACTTCCACGATCAGGGGGACTTTCAGGCGTGCAACCTGTCCCATCAGTTCAGGCAAATGCTGCCGTACGGGTTCGATTTCCTCCTCGGGCACTTCCAGAACCAGTTCGTCATGCACCTGCAGGATCAGGCGGGATTTCAGTCGTTCTTTTTCCAGCCAGTTCTGGACAGCAATCATGGAGAGCTTGATGATGTCAGCTGCCGTTCCCTGCATGGGCGCATTGATGGCCGCACGCTCAGCGGCCTGGCGGCGCGGCCCGTTAGGTGAATTGATTTCCGGCAGCCACAGCCGCCGGCCAAAAACGGTTTCCACATAGCCGTTTTCTCTTGCCTGCTGCCGGATGTTTTCCATGTACAGGGCAACACCGGGATAGCGCTGGAAATAGCGGGTGATGTAATCCTGCGCGGCATGCCGGCTGATGCCCAGGTTGCCGGCCAGTCCGAATGCGCTCATGCCGTAGATCAGGCCGAAATTGATCACCTTGGCATAACGCCGCTGCTCTGACGAGACTTCCAGCGGGGTAACCTCGAAGATTTCCGAAGCCGTGGCGCGGTGAATATCCTCGCCATTGCCAAATGCTCTCAAAAGGCCCGGATCTTCTGACATGTGTGCCATGATGCGCAGCTCGATCTGGGAATAGTCCGCAGAAACAATCCGGCTGCCGGGCGGGGCAATAAAGGCTTCCCGTATCCGGCGTCCTTCCTTTGTCCGGATAGGGATATTCTGGAGATTCGGATCGTTGGATGCCAGCCGGCCGGTAACGGCCACGGCCTGGGCAAAGTTGGTATGAACCCGGCGGGTTGCCGGATTGACCATTCGGGGAAGCTTGTCAGTGTAGGTCGATTTCAGTTTCGCCATGCCCCGGTATTCCAGAACGATACGGGGCAGGGGATAGTCTGCAGCGAGCTTTTGCAGGACTTCCTCGTTGGTGGAAGGGGTACCTGACGGTGTTTTTTTCACGACCGGCAGCTTGAGCTTGTCAAAAAGAATGTCGCCCAGTTGCTTGGGCGAATTGAGATTAAAGGATTCTTCGGCCGCTTCATAGGCTTTTTCCTGCAGCACGTCCATTTTTGCACCCAGCTCTTCCGACTGCTCTGCCAGGAGGTTTGCGTCGACAAGCACGCCGTGACGCTCGATTTTCTGGAGAACAATCGCAGTCGGGAGCTCGATATTTTCGTAGATGAAAGCGAGCTTGTCATCCTGCCGGATACGGGGCCACATGGCCTGATGAAGCTGCAGGGTGATAT
>JAJDFZ010000038.1 GCA_030269625.1 Oxalobacter sp. OttesenSCG-928-P03
TCATACGTTGTTACATTAGCAGGCAATACTTTAGGAGGGACTATGAAAATAAGGACAATGGCTGGTTGTCTGTGCGGTTTACCTCTTGCCGTGGCTTTAATGTTTTCCTCACCGGCAGCACTGGCCCAACAAAGTGCGACCAGGGCCGAGGCAAAAGCGGCAGTAACACAGAAAGAGGCGCTGGACTTTCCGGTTGTGACATTGCAGCACTGGAAGGATGGTTCAAAGGATGCGCGCTATGGTTTTTTGATCGGCTTTACATCCGCCATTGAAATGGAAAAGCAGTGGCAGGGGAAAAAGCCGCTGAAGCTGGAGCAGAGCCTGATCAATACCTGGGTCAGAGGGTTTGATGGCGTGACGCTGAAAAATATCTATGACAATATCGAGTCATACATTCAGGCCAATCCTGACAATATGCAGCTATCACTGGTTGAATATCTCTGGTATGTCTACGCGCAGCCGCAGGTCAATGAAAAAGTCAGCAGGAAAAAGCTCGAAAGCCTGGAATACAAGGCTGAGGAGAGACCGCTGAAAAATATTAAACCCGTCCAGAAAGGAGGGAATTGATATGAAAAAACTGACAACCGTGACGCTCGTGGCCTGTTTTGTTGCCCTGACAGGTTGTACCAATATGAGTAAAGGCCAGCAGGGCGCTCTCTCAGGTGCTGCTATCGGCGCCGGTGCCGGTGCGGGTATTGGCGCACTGACGGGAGGGCACGCCGGTACCGGTGCGCTGATTGGCGGTGCACTGGGTGGTGTGGCTGGCGGTATTTACGGCAGCAACAAGTAAATGCTGTACCTGAAACAAAAAAGCGGATCAGATGATCCGCTTTTTTTATGCAGCCGGCCTGAGTGAGGCTTATTCTTTTTCAGACAGTTTGCGGACCCTGTTTTGCGCATAGATGCTGTTGTACTGGCCCATGCACATTTCATTGATCCAGAGCCCGCTTTCCGCGTCAATCATGGCGCGCATGCCCAGATCACGCAACCGGCGAAGCGTTTCTTCCGGTGACAGGGCATCTTCTGCTGTTGTCCGGTATTCTTCCAGCAGGTCCTGCAAGGGTGGCTCAAGGCGATTGTTCTTCGGGGTCATTTCCTGTTATTCCGCTGTCGTGCCGTCTCTTACCGTGATAATGGCAAAGCCGGCTGGATCAGGCAGGCTGTCTGCATCCATGCTGTTTCCCTGGTCATCGTAACGGCTATACCCTTTTTCGACCAGGTGACGTCGGACGGCGTATCGTGGCGATGCACCTTCCGGGTCAGGAATAATAAGGCGGATTTCCCGGTCATTGAGATAAACGAGCGACGGTTCTCCGCGCTGAGCGGTATAGAGAATCTGCCAGGCCTGATGCGGGGTGTTATACCGGAAGGTGAAAATATTAATGAAGTTCGACCAGAATTCACCAGTGATCAGGAGGACTTTTTCCCCGTTTCCGATGCAGCGGACTCTCACCTGGCTGCCACGCGAGTGTTCCAGTGCTTCGTAGGGTTTGACAACACGTTCTCCGGCATACAGGCTTAAAGGGCGAAGCCCGTCTTTGTCTTCTATGTAATAGATATGCGAATGGGCAACCGGCTGGTTTCGTAATATGCGCAGTGTCCGGGTACCGCCCTGCCCCAGGTTGCAGGTGGCGACCTTTTCAAAATCTGTCTCCTTTGCCGGAATGGGCATATCTGTGCGGATATATTGCCCGGCGATGTCTGCCTCTTTGGTGCAGGCATCCACATGACCTGTTGTTTCCACCCGCGCGCGATAACCCTGGTCATAAGGCATGACCGTACCGGTTACTGCCGGCCGGCCGGGGAGGGTGAAAGTGATCACGCCATTTTCATGACGGGCCGATTCCGTATTGATCTCGCAATATCCCGGCTGTTCTTCATGGCGGGTACGGATGATGAGATGCGCATGTCCGTCCTCGTACTGCCACACACGCATAAAGCCGGTCATGGCCTGCCCGGGAGCCAGCTGGTACTCGTGATAAGTCTCGATATACCCTTTTGCCGTGATTGCTTCCAGAGTATCGATGCGTTTTTTTGCCTGCCTGACAAGCTCCTGGTTATAGGCGTGAGAACCCGGCGCCCCCCTGGAAAGTGCCTGGGCCTGGCGGGTCTTGTCCCAGGCCATTTGTTCACGTGACAGGCGATCGGTTTCGCTTTTGTCATTGGCAAGAACCTGGCTGGCGGATTCGTAAGCGGCCTGGAGTTTTTCTTCGATTTCCTGCAACTCCTGCTGTGACTGCAGTTGGCTTTGCCACTGGTCATAGGCAACGGCGTCGTTGGCGGATGACGCAAAAGAGAGGGAAGACATCCCAAGGCACAGCATGAAAAAACAGATGAGGGCGGTACGTATCTTCATGGCGGTTTGCTGAAAGTCAGATGATCCTGGACGGTCCTTTTTGCACGCTGATATTTTACATCCATGGCAGGCGGCACAGATGATTTTGAGCTTTTGGTAAATCTTATTCGGGTGTATCATATACCCCTAGTATGAATGTTGACGGGTTTTCCTTTTTTTCAGGATGTCCTGAATATCCCAGCCGTTTTCTGAATGGGCTTATCGCCTGTTCCGGCAAAACGGACAAGCCGTTTTTTTTGATTTTCCCTTTCACCTTGATGCCTTCAGACAAGGGCCCCCAGACGTGATTCACGAAACCTACTTCCCGGTTCTCCTGTTCATACTGGTTGGTGTGGTTTTCGGGGCATTTTCCCTGTTACTGGGGCGGCTGGCAGGGCCGCACAGGCCGGATGCAGACAAAAACGCACAGTACGAATGCGGGTTTCCCGCATTTGACGATGCGCGCGTCAAGTTTGACGTGCGTTACTACCTGATTGCAATACTCTTTATCCTGTTTGATCTGGAAACGGCGTTCCTTTTTCCGTGGGCCGCGGCCATGCGGGACCTGGGCTGGGCCGGGCTGATTGCCATGCTGGTTTTTATTGTGGAACTGGCGGTCGGATTCTGGTACATCTGGAAAAAAGGGGCCCTGGACTGGGAGTGATGAATGGCACTGGATGGCTTGCTTAATGAAGGATTTATAACGACCTCGCTTGATACGGTGATCAATTGGGGACGCACCAGTTCGCTCTGGCCGGTGTCGTTCGGGCTGGCATGCTGTGCCATCGAAATGATGCACGCCAGCGCCTCCCGTTATGATCTGGACCGGTACGGCACGTTTTACCGGCCGACGCCAAGGCAGTCCGACGTGATGATTGTTGCCGGTACGCTTTGCAACAAAATGGCGCCGGCTTTAAGAAGGGTATATGACCAGATGGCCGAGCCACGCTGGGTGATTTCAATGGGCTCATGCGCCAATGGCGGCGGTTACTATCATTATTCCTATTCCGTGGTGCGCGGCTGTGACCGGATTGTTCCGGTGGACGTGTATGTTCCCGGCTGCCCGCCCACGGCTGAGGCATTGCTGTATGCTTTCATCCAGTTGAAAAACAGGATCCGGCGTACCAATACAATTGCGCGATAAGGCAAAGTAAAAAAACATGACCACAAGACTGATACAGCTGCAGGAAACACTGCGTGAAAATCTGGGAGACCGGATGCTTTCATGCACGTATGCGCTGGGGGAAGTCACCCTGGTTGTGGATGCTCCGGCTTACCGTGAAACCATGCAATTGTTGAGAGATCATCAGAGCCTGTCGTTTGAAGAGCTCATTGACCTGTGTGGTGTGGATTATGCCGAGTACGGAAACGGGCGGCACGATGGCCCGCGCTATGCTGTTGTCGTGCATCTGCTTTCGCTGGCACACAACCGGCGGTTGCGGGTTCGCGTGTTTGTGCCGGATGACGATATGCCGCTCATACCGACAGTATCGGATATCTGGCCCGCGGCAAACTGGTATGAGCGGGAAGCCTTTGATCTGTACGGGCTCCTGTTTGAGGGGCATCCGGATCTCCGGCGCATCCTGACGGACTATGGTTTTGTGGGGCATCCGCTGAGAAAGGATTTTCCTGTTCATGGTTTTGTCGAGATGCGCTATGACGAGGTAGAGCGCAAGGTGGTTTACCAGCCTGTGACAATCGAGCAGCGTGAAATCACTCCCCGCGTCATCCGGGAAGATGATTACGGAAGACGATAATGGTTGAGATCAGGAATTACACGGTTAATTTCGGGCCGCAGCATCCGGCTGCGCACGGGGTTCTGCGCCTGATCCTGGAGCTTGATGGCGAGGTCATTGCACGCGCGGACCCGCATATCGGCATGCTGCATCGCGGAACGGAAAAACTGGCTGAACAGAAGACCTGGCTGCAGGCGCTGCCTTACATGGATCGCCTGGATTACGTCTCGATGATGGCCAATGAACATGCCTATGTCCTGGCGGTTGAGAAATTGCTGGGAGTCGAGGTACCGATACGGGCGCAGTATATCCGCGTCATGTTTGATGAGATCACGCGTCTTTTGAATCATCTTCTCTTTCTCGGCGCACAGGCGCTGGATGTTGGCGCGATGGCGGTTTTTCTCTATACCTATCGGGAAAGGGAAGATCTGTTTGACTGTTACGAGGCAGTGAGCGGTGCGCGCATGCATGCAGCCTATTACCGTCCGGGCGGAGTCAACCGGGATTTGCCGGATACCATGCCGCAGCATGAAAAGACCTACTTCAACAAGGAAAAACGGCTCAAGGCGCTAAATGCCAATCGCCAGGGATCCCTTCTGGATTTCATTGAGGATTTCACCAATCGTTTTCCGGCCTGTGTGGATGAATATGAAACCCTGCTGACGGAAAACCGTATCTGGAAGCAGCGCCTGGTTGGTGTGGGAGTTATTTCACCGGAAGATGCCATGGCAGCCGGATTTACCGGCCCTATGCTTCGGGGCTCGGGTGTCGAATGGGATTTGCGAAAAAAACAGCCGTATGCGGTTTATGATGCGCTGGATTTTGCCATTCCTGTCGGCACGAATGGCGATTGCTATGACCGCTATCTTGTCCGGGTCGAGGAAATGCGTCAGTCAAACCGGATTATCCGGCAGTGTGTCGACTGGCTGCGCAGGAATCCGGGGCCGGTCATCGCGCAGGATTACAAGGTGGCGCCGCCGAAAAGAGAGAAAATGAAAACGGGCATGGAGGAAATGATCCACCATTTCAAACTGTTTTCCGAGGGATTTCATGTGCCTCCCGGCGAGGTGTATGCTGCGGTGGAAGCGCCAAAGGGCGAGTTTGGCATTTACGTGATCTCTGATGGAGCCAACAAGCCGTATCGTATGAAGATACGGGCTCCCGGTTTTGCCCATCTGCAGAATCTGGGCAATCTCATCAGGGGACATCTGATTGCCGATGCGGTTGCGGTCATTGGCAACATTGATATTGTTTTTGGGGAAATCGACCGTTGAGGACGGGAGACAAAAGGGGGGCTTGTGACAACAGCGGGTGGCAGACATGATGCTCAGTAAGGAAGCGTACGAAAAAATCGACCGGGAAATTGCCAAGTTCCCGTCAGGGAAAAAACGCTCGGCGGCGATTGCCGCCATGGTGATTGCCCAGGATGAAAAAGGCTGGCTTTCTCCGGAAGTCATGCAGGAGCTGGCGGATTATCTCGCCGTGCCTGCTGTTGCTATTGAGGAAATTGCCAGCTTTTACAGCATGTTTGATACGAAACCGGTCGGGAAGTACAAGATCACGGTCTGTACCAATTTGCCCTGTGAGCTTTCCGGTGGGGTGCAGGCTGCCCAGTACCTGCAGATCAGGCTGGGTATCGGTTTTGGTGAGACGACGCATGACGGCATGTTTACCCTGGTTGAGGGAGAGTGCATGGGCGCATGCGGCGATGGCCCGATTCTGTTGATTAATAACAAGCACATGCATATGCGCATGTCCCATGCCAGAATTGACAGCCTCCTGGAGGATTTGAGGAAATGACCTGCCTGCATGGCCGACACTTACAGCCGTTGCTGTTCGCCGGATTGAATGGTGAGAACTGGCGGCTGGCCGATTATACGGCCCGTGGCGGCTATGATGTTTTCCGGCAAATCCTGAAAGACGGCATGTCGCCGGATGACATCATTTCGGAGATTACGGTATCCCTGCTGCGGGGAAGGGGGGGCGCGGCATTTCCAACCGGTGTGAAATGGGGGTTCATGCCGCGCAATTACGACGGCCAGAAATACCTTATCTGCAATGCGGATGAAAGTGAGCCCGGGACGTTCAAGGACAGGGATATCCTGCGTTACAACCCGCATGCCATTATCGAAGGGATGCTGATTGCGGCTTATGCGATGGGCGTCAGTGTCGGATACAACTATATCCATGGTGAAATATGGGCCGAGTACGAGCGCTTTGAAGAGGCGATTGACGAGGCGCGCGCTGCCGGGCTGGTAGGGAAAAATCTTCTGGGAACCGGCTTTTCTTTCGAGCTTTATGCGGTTCACGGCTTTGGCGCGTATATCTGCGGGGAAGAGACGGCGCTGCTTGAATCCATGGAGGGCAAGCGCGGGCAGCCCCGTTTCAAGCCACCCTTTCCGGCAACATATGGTTTGTACGGGCAGCCGACGACGGTCAACAATGTGGAAACGCTGGCATCCGTTCCCTTTATCATGAAAATGGGCGGAAAGGCCTATGCGGCACTGGGGAGGACAAACAGCGGCGGAATGAAGATTTTTTCGGTTTCCGGTGATGTGACATACCCTGGAAACTATGAAGTCCCCATGGGCACGCCGTTTGCCGAGCTGCTGGAAATGGCGGGTGGCATGCGTGATGACCGCAGGCTCAAAGCCGTGATTCCCGGTGGCGCGTCTTCGCCGGTGGTTCCGGGTAACATCATGATGGGCACGGATATGGATTACGATTCTATCGCCGGGGCGGGTTCCATGCTGGGTTCCGGTGGTGTGATCGTTCTGAATGAAACACGCTGCATGGTGGCGGCGCTTTTGAGGCTGTCTGCTTTTTTCTACGATGAATCGTGCGGGCAGTGTACACCTTGTCGCGAGGGGACAGGCTGGATGTACCGTATTATCCAGCGGATCGAGCATGGTCAGGGACGGCCGGAAGATATTGATTTGCTGGACTCCGTTGCGGGTAATATCCAGGGGCGGACCATCTGCGCGCTGGGTGACGCGGCAGCCATGCCGGTCAGGTCTTTCCTGAAGCATTTCAGGGAGGAATTCGAGCACCATATTACGTACAGGCGCTGCCTGGTTTTGGGGTGAGCAGGCGAAAGTGAAAAATCGGGTCGAAATTGAAATAGACGGAAAAAAGCTGCTGGTGGAGCACGATAAAAACGTGCTTGAAGCAGCGCTTGATGCCGGCAGGCAGATTCCGCATTTCTGTTACCACAAGAAGCTCTCCATTACGGCCAGTTGCCGTATGTGCATGGTGGATGTGGACGGGGCGCCGCGGCCACAGCCTGCCTGTGCCACGCCGGTTGCACCGGGGATGGTGGTGCATACTCATACACATCGTGTGATAGAGGCGCAAAAAGCGGTTATGGAGTTTTTGCTGATCAACCATCCGCTGGATTGCCCGGTTTGCGACCAGGCCGGGGAGTGCCGCCTGCAGGACCTGTCTTTCGGCTATGGCAGTGATGCTTCGCGTTACCGGGAAGAAAAACGGATTGTGATGGTCAAGGACGCCGGTCCCCTCATCTCCATGCAGGAAATGAACCGGTGCATCCATTGCACGCGCTGCATTCGTTTCGGCGAGGAAATCGCCGGGATGCAGGAACTGGGTATGCGAAACCGCTCTGATCATGCCGAGATTGTCCTTGCCGTTGGCAAAACGCTGATGTCTGAACTATCCGGCAACATGATTGATCTTTGTCCTGTAGGCGCATTGACATCCAGACCTTTCCGTTTCCGGGCGCGCAACTGGGAGCTGGCCCGCCATCATTCGATCAGCCCCCATGACAGCCTGGGTTCGAACCTGGTTGTCCAGACACTGAATGACCAGGTCATGCGGGTTTTGCCTCAAGAAAACGAATCCATCAATGAGTGCTGGATTTCGGACCGGGACCGTTTTTCCTATGAGGGACTGAATAGTGCGGAAAGGCTGACGAAGCCCATGGTCAAGCAGGACAACCAGTGGATCGAGACAGACTGGGCCTCGGCGCTGGATTACATTGTTCATGGACTGAAAGATATTTGCCGCGATGATGGCGCAGATGCGCTTGCTGCACTGGCTTCTCCCCAGGCCACACTGGAGGAAATGCTGCTTCTTAAAAAGGTGATGAACGGCCTGGGGTCGGCCAATGTCGATTATCGTCTTCGCCAGGCTGATTTTACGCTGGATGGCAAACTGGTGCCCTGGCTGGGCATGCCCGTCACGGATATTGACGAACTCGATGGCGCCCTGATTATCGGTTCCTTTTTAAGGAAGGAGCAGCCGCTTCTGGCCGTGCGTTTTCGCCGTGCCGCTGCCCGGGGGGCGCTCATCAGCAGCCTGCACGGACAGGATGATGACTGGTTGATGCCGGTTGCGCACAAGATGATAGCGGCTCCCTCACAATGGCCTGCCATGCTGGCTGAAGTGGTCGCCGCCGTTGCAAAAACCAGGAAAATAGAACGGCCGCAAGGGTTTGAAGAAGTGGTTCCATCCGTGACAGCGCGGGAAATCGCCATGACGCTGGTATCGGGTGGCCGCCATGCCATTTTCATGGGGAATGTCGCGGCACAGCATCCCCGTGCATCTGAATTGCACACCATGGCGGAATGGCTGGCAAAAAATACCGGTGCCAGACTGGGCTATCTGGCTGATGGCGCCAATACGGCAGGCGGTTACCTGATCAGCGGCAATGAGCCGGATATCGGCCACACGAAAAAAATCCTGACAAGATGCCATCAGGCCTATTTGCTTTTGCATACGGAGCCGGAACTGGATGCAGCCAATCCGCTGCTTGCCCGGCAGGTGCTGCTTAAGGCGAAGATGGTGGTTGTCATGTCGCCCTATCGGCATGGCGCTGATTATGCCGATGTCATGCTGCCGGTTTCTCCGTTTACGGAAACGTCCGGCACCTATATCAATTGCGAAGGACGGGTTCAGAGTTTTCAGGGGGTGGTCAGGCCTCTCGGGGAAACGCGCCCTGCATGGAAAGTTTTGCGCGTACTTGGTAATTTGCTGGAGCTGGAAGGATTTGAATATGACAGTTCGGAAGAGATACGGAATGCTTTTCTGGACGAGATCAATGGTGACCCGAAAAACCGGCTGAATAATTTTACAGGTTTGCCGCCGTTTTTTGCGCCGGTAGAGCCCATGGAACTGGAGCGCCTGACCGATGTGCCGCTTTGCTTTGCCGATGCCATTGTCCGGCGGGCGGCGTCATTGCAAGAAACATCTGACGGCATGACAAGCCGGATATATCTGCCGGTGGCAGTCTGCGAAAAACTCGGGATTGCCGCCCATGATTTTGTCACGGTGCGCCAGGGAGAAGGGAACGTGCTTTTGTCTGCCATACCCGATGAAACCCTGCCGGACAATGTGGCGCGGGTTTACGCGGGACATGCATCAACAGCCATGCTGGGGCCCATGTTTGGATTACTTCATGTGAGGGTGACATGATCGCTGAAGCGCTTGCCCTCATTCATCATTACGGCCAGTCTTTTTTTGGCGATTTCTGGTTTTTTGTCTGGACGATGACCAAGCTGGTATGCGTTCTGATGCCGGTTTTGGGAATGGTCGCCTATCTCACGCTGTGGGAGCGGAAAATGATTGGCTGGATGCATGTGCGCCTGGGCCCCAACCGAACCGGGCCATTGGGGCTGCTTCAGCCGGTTGCCGATGGCGTGAAACTGCTTCTGAAAGAAATCATCGTTCCGGCAAAAGCGGATAAAAAACTCTTTTACCTGGCGCCGGTTCTCAGCATGGCACCGGCACTTGCCGCATGGGCAATCATTCCTTTCGGTCCGGAAATGGTTCTGGCCAATATCGATGCCGGCATCCTGTGTTTCATGACCATTACGTCAATCGGTGTTTATGGTGTCATCATCGCGGGCTGGGCGTCCAATTCAAAATACGCTTTTTTGGGTGCCATGCGCGCAGCCGCACAGATGATTTCCTTTGGTGTTCCCCTGGGGTTTATCCTGGTGACGGTTCTGATGGTATCCGGCAGCCAGAATCTTTCCGAGATTGTGGCGGCACAGAACAGAGGTTTTTTTGCCGGGCACGGATGGGGAGTCCTGTCATGGAACTGGCTTTCTCTTTTGCCCCTGTACGTGATTTTCATCGTCTGCAGCATGGCAGAAACCGCGCGTCATCCTTTCGATGCGCTGGAAGGGGAATCCGAGATTGTCGGTGGACACATGGTGGAATATTCCGGCATGGCTTTCGGCATGTTTTTCATGGCGGAATACGCCAACATGATTCTCTTTTCCGCTATGGCGGCCCTTCTTTTTCTTGGAGGATGGCTTGCTCCTGTCGACTGGGAAATCCTTGCGTGGGTGCCGGGGTGGATATGGCTTGGGGCAAAGACATTTCTGGTGGTTTCCACCTGGATCTGGATTCGGGGGACGTTTCCGCGTTACCGCTATGATCATACGATGCGGCTGGGATGGAAGATATTCCTCCCCGTTACGCTGATTTATCTGGTACTGGTCGCCTGCTGGATGCAGACACCGTGGAACATATGGATTTGACAGGAACCGGGGCAGAGCGGACATGAAAGCGATCAGACGGTTTTTGAACAGTTTCCTGCTTATTGAGCTGGCCAAAGGGCTTTTCGTGACAGCCCGCTATCTTTTTTCGCGCAAGTTCACGTTGCAGTATCCCGAAGAAAAGACACCGCTTTCCCCGCGGTTTCGCGGCATGCACGCGTTAAGGCGTTATCCGAATGGCGAGGAGCGGTGTATTGCGTGCAAGTTGTGTGAGTCCGTTTGTCCGGCCATGGCGATTACCATCGAATCCGATGTGCGGGACGACGGGACAAGAAGGACGGTGCGCTATGACATTGACCAGAACAAGTGTATTTTCTGTGGATTGTGCGAAGAATCCTGTCCGGTGGATTCTATCGTGCAGACCCGGCTGTTTGAATATGTGGCGGAAAGCAAAAGCGGACTGTATTTCACCAAGGAGGAGTTGCTGGCAGTGGGTGACAGGTATGAAGAGGAAATCGAAAAGGCAAGGAAAGCTGATGCGCCTTATCGGTAATGATACGGGTTTGATTTGAATATGGAATTTCAGGCGATATTGTTTTATGTGTTTTCGGCCATCCTGGTCTTTGCCGCCCTGCGTGTTATCACGGCGCGCAATCCGGTGCATTCCGCGCTGTATCTGGTTCTTTCTTTCTTTACGGCAGCGGCGATCTGGATTCTCCTGAAGGCGGAATTTCTCGCGCTGGTCCTGATGCTTGTCTATGTTGGCGCTGTCATGGTGCTGTTCCTTTTTGTTGTAATGATGCTGGATATCAATCTGGCGGTATTAAGGGAAGGATTCAGGCGAAACCTGGCTGCGGCGATACCGGTAGGAATCCTGATGGTGTTTGAGATGGCGGCCGTGCTGATGAAAGGTTTCTGGGTCGAGGAATCGTTTTCGCCTGCTGCAGCTGACAGGATCGGCCTGACCCGGGAGCTTGGCCGGGAATTGTATACCGGCTATCTGTATGCTTTTGAAATCGCGGCAGCCATTCTCATGGTTGCCATTGTTGCTGCAGTTGCGCTGACCCTGCGTCGCCGCGCTGATGTGAAATACACGTCTGCTTCAGCAGCCATCAGGGTATCCAAAGAAGACCGGCTCCGTATCGTCGAGATGGATGCGGATACAGCTTATGGCAGGCAGGAG
This sequence comes from Oxalobacter sp. OttesenSCG-928-P03, assembly GCA_030269625.1. Taxonomy (GTDB): domain Bacteria; phylum Pseudomonadota; class Gammaproteobacteria; order Burkholderiales; family Burkholderiaceae_D; genus Oxalobacter. Next base: position 11,716 of record JAJDFZ010000038.1, read on the forward strand.
AGCGGGGATGAACCGGATCGGGGAGAGAAAACATGACGCTGTCCCTGGTTCATTATCTTATTTTAGGCGCAGTCCTGTTTTCGGTTTCGATTATCGGTATCTTTGTCAATCGCCGCAACCTGCTTATCCTTTTGATGTCCATCGAACTGATGCTTTTGGCGGTCAATCTGAATTTTGTGGCCTTTTCGCATTACCTGGGTGATGCCGCCGGTCAGATTTTCGTCTTTTTCATTCTGACGGTGGCCGCAGCCGAGACAGCCATTGGGCTTGCCATTCTGGTTGTCCTCTTCCGCAATCTGAGTTCTATCAATGTCGAAGATCTCGACAGCATGAGAGGATAGGTGGCATGAGATGAATGGCATGAATCTGGTCCCGGCTTATCCTGAGATAGCCCTGCTTTTGTCAACGCTGGGCATCCTGGTTATCGACATGTTTTTGCCGCGCGGCAAACGGATCGTGACCTGGGTACTTTCCCTTTTTGCCGTTCTGCTTTGCGCAGGGCTCTGTTTACGGCTTTTATCCGCGACAGGCACGACTTATACCTTTGAGCACATGTTTGTTTCAGACCCGCTTTCCGGCATGCTGAAACTGTGTACCTGCCTGGCCATGTTTGCCACACTGCTTTACTCGCGCTGCCACATTGATGAAAGAGGCATGACAGGCGGGTTTATCGGCGGCGAGTTTTACATACTGGCTCTTTTTTCCATGCTGGGTCAGATGATCGTCATTTCCGGAGCCAATTTTCTGGTGCTGTATCTGGGAGTCGAGCTGATGTCTTTACCGCTTTACGCGCTTGTGGCGATGCGACGCAATGATATTCGGGTATCGGAAGCGGCAATCAAGTATTTCATCCTCGGCATGCTGGGTTCCGGCTTTTTCCTGTATGGAATTTCCATGCTGTATGGTGCAACGGGTACGCTTGAACTGGCTGAAATGCTGCAGGCGTGTACACAGGGTGACATCAATGAAACAGTCCTGGTTTTTGGTGTTGTCTTTGTTGTTGCCGGCATGGCATTCAAGCTGGGAGTCGCGCCCTTTCATATGTGGGTGCCGGACGTCTATGAGGGCGCACCGACACCGGTTACCCTGCTGATTGGCGGCATGCCAAAACTGGCCGCTTTTGCCCTGTTTTTCCGGATGCTGGTGGAAGGGATGTGGCCGCTGGCCTTCTCCTGGCAGCAAATGCTGATGGTGATGGCAGTTCTGTCCATGCTGGTCGGGAACATTACCGCCCTTCGGCAAACCAATCTCAAGCGAATGCTGGCTTATTCCGGCATTGCGCATGGCGGATTCATCCTGCTGGGCATGCTTTCCGGTGTGTTCAAGGGCGCTGTCCTGCAGCATACGGTCAATGGCTGGAGTGCGGCACTTTTTTATGCCGTGGCTTATGTGCTGGTTTTTTCAGGTGCGATCGGTCTTATACTGGCCATGTCGCGATCCGGTTTTGAAGCCGAACAGCTTGATGATATGCGCGGGCTGAACAAGAGAAGCCCGTGGCTGGCTTTCATCATGCTGCTTTTCATGCTGTCCATGACCGGGTTGCCTCCCCTCATCGGGTTTTACGCCAAGCTGTCTGTCCTGCAGGCCGTGATTGCGGCTGACAGGGTCTGGCTGGCAATTGTCGCCATTGTGCTGTCCGTTGTCGGCGCATTTTATTACCTGAACGTGGTCAGACTGATGTATTTTGAAGAACCGGCGGATACGGAAAAGATCATCATGCCGGTTGAGGTCCGGATCATGCTTGCTCTTAACGGCCTGGCCGTCCTGATCCTGGGTATCCTTCCCGGAAACCTGATGAACTGGTGCGAATCCGTTATTTACAGAGCGCTGTCGCACTCTCTGAGCGAAGGTGTTATTATCAGCGTGTTATCGTACTCCTGAATATATTCCCATGTCCGGCAATACTTTTGGCACGCTGTTTACGGTTACCACCTTTGGTGAGTCGCATGGAAAAGCGATTGGCTGCATCATCGACGGATGCCCGCCGGGCATGGTTTTATCCGAGGCGGAT
>JAJDFZ010000039.1 GCA_030269625.1 Oxalobacter sp. OttesenSCG-928-P03
TGCGGCGGATGTGGAGGTGCTGAAGGAGGATGCGGATAAGGGGCTGGCAAAGGCGCAGTATGAGCTGGGTTGCCTGTATCGCTGGGGCAAGGGGGTGAAGAAGGATTTCACGACGGCGCTGGTGTGGTTCATGAAGGCGGCGGACCAGGATGACCGGGCGGCGCGTCACGAGATTGCCGATATGTACAAGCACAGCCGCGGTTTTGTCGGGGAGATGAAGATGGCGTTTTCCAGCCTGGAGCGGCAGGCGAAAGAGGGGGATGCCGAGGCGCAGTACAGCCTGGGGATGATGTATGTGAACGGGCTGGGCGTGGACCCGGATGACGGGGAGGCGGTGGCCTGGTACGAGAAAAGCGCGGCGCAGGGCAATGTGTATGCCGAGGCGCGGCTGGCGGGGATGTATGCCCGCGGGCAGGGGGTAAAGCAGGATTATGCCAAGGCGGTGGAGCTGGGAAAACGGGCGGCGGAAAAGGGCCACGTGATGTCGATGCTGAACCTGGGGCAGATGTACGAGAGAGGCACCGGTGTTGAAAAGGATATCGGGCTGGCGAGGGCGTATTACCTGAAGGCGTCGGAAAAGGGCAACCGGGTGGCGACAGCGCTTTTGAGGAACCTGGAAGGCGGTGGCGCGGCGGTTGACGCTGATGCACCGAAAAAAGCGCCTGAAACGGCTCCGGCGGAAAAGACGGAGGCTGCCGGTGAGGCGGCTGCTTTGCCTGTGACGGCCGGGGATGGGGATAAAGCGCCGGTGGTGGAGGTGTTGCCGGCTGAAGGGTCGCCGCAGGATGGCGGCGTTTTCCGGGAGTCGACGGATGAGCCGGGTGAAATCGCCGTGATGGAAGAGGAAAAGGCCGATTTGCCGAAAGCGGAGAAGGCGCAAAGCGCGCCAAAAGCGAAAAGCCCGGCAAAAAATACGGCTAAAACGCGGAAGCGGAAAGCGAGGAGATGAGGCGGGACGCGGCGCAGCGGAGATGGTTTTGGGGCGTGACGCTCTTTTTGCTGGCGGCGCTTCTTTTGCCGGGAATGGATGCGGTGGCGCAGATACGCGCAAAGCGGCCGCTGTCGGCACTGGAAAAGGAACGTTTGAAGCGCCTGGTGAAGGATGCCGGTGAGGGGTATGACGCGGCGCAGTACAAGCTGGGTACGGTGTACATGGATGGCAGGCTGGTCCGGCAGAGTTACCCGGATGCGGTGAGGTGGTTTGGCGCGGCGGCTTCGCAGGGGCATGTGCGTTCGATGTATGTCCTGGCGATGCTGTATGCGCGGGGCCAGGGGGTGGCGCCGGATATGTCTGTTTCTTTCAACTGGGTGAAAAAGCTCGCGGACCGGGGTTTCAGGATGGCGCAGTACAACCTGGGGAAGATGTTTGAAACCGGGCAGGGCGTGAAAAAGGATGAAAAGGCAGCCCGGCAGTGGTACGAACTGGCCGCAAAGGAAGGCAGCCCTTCGGCGATCCATGCCCTGATGCTCATGGACAGGGCGGCGCTTTCGAGGGTGATGGCTGATCCGGCGTCGAAGGCGGCGCTCATCAAGGGCGCGCAGAACGGGGATGCCCGCATGCAGTATCAGCTTGGGCAGATTTACCTGAACGGGACCGGTGTTGAAAAGGATGAGGAAAAGGCGCGGCACTGGATGATGAAGGCGGCGGAAAAGGGGTTTGCGGACGCGGAGTACGTGGCGGCCTATCTTTCGCAGGGAAAGGCCGGCGGCGGGTATGCCGCGCCGCTGGAATGGACGAAAAAGGCGGCGGACAAGGGCCATGTGATGGCGGCCTTCAATCGGGGCGGGATGCTTGAGGCAGGCACCGGCGTGGAAAAGAACTGGATCGAGGCGTCAAGGTGGTATGTTTATTCGGCAGGCGCGGGCAATGCCAATGCGATCCGGCGGCTGGAAATCATGGACAGTGAGTGCGCCCGTTTCCCGGAGCGCCCGCACTGCAACGGGTATTCCTCGCGGGATGCCGCGGCGCTGGGTGATGCCGCCTCGCTTTACCGGATCGGGCTGGCTTACAAGGATGGCGACGGGATCGGGCAGAGTTATTTCAAGTCGCTCATGTGGTTCCGTTACGCGGCAGGCATGGGCCATGCCGGGGCGCAGTACGAGTTGGGCGATATTTATGAAAATGCCCTGGGTGTGGGCAGGAGCGTGGCGCAGGCGAAATTCTGGTACACGAAGTCGGCGCTGTCGCGCAACGCGGAGGCGGCGGAAAGGCTGAAAAGGCTCAAGGATGACGGGAAAGGGGATAAATGATGCGCTGGCCTGAGATGAGCAGGATGAAAAAGGGCGTGGGCCTTTTGGGCCTGGTCATGCTGTTGCTGCCCTTTCCGGCAGCCCTGGCGCAGGGAGGAAAGACGATGGATACGAAGGGACTGTCACCGGCCGCCCTGTCGATTTTCAAACAGCAGGCCAGCCCGGCTGTCCTGGCAAAGAAGGCGGGCAAGGGGGATGACAATGCGGCGCTGATGCTGGGCTACATGTACCGCCTGGGCCACAAGGTAAAGAAGGACCCGGCAAAGGCGGTGGGGTGGTTCAAAAAGTCGGCTGACAAGGGCAATGCAGAGGCGCAGCTCCAGATGGCGATCATGTATGCTGCCGGTGAAGGGGTGAAGCAGGATTACGGCGCCATGCGCCGCTGGCTCCAGAAGTCGGCGGAAAACGGTTACGGCCTTTCGCAGTTCCAACTGGGGCTGCTGTATGCCAAAGGGATCACGGTAGACCAGGATATTGCCGTTGCCCGGATGTGGCTGGGCTTTGCTGCCGAGCAGCCGGGAGATATCGGGCAGATGGCGAAAACGGTGCTGGCCAATCTGCGCGAGGAAGCGTCCGCCGCCGGGCTGGATTTTATTGCCATGCCGGTGTGGGTCAATACGGCTGAAAAATACGGAAAGGCGCTGGCGATCCTGCAGGAAGGGGCTGACAGGGGGGATGCGCGTTCGCAATACCTTCTCGGGCTGGTGTTTAACTGGCTGGGGGCAAGCGACGCCGCCAGCCCGATGAACGTGTTTTACAAGGAGGCCGCGCTGGTTTTCCGGAAGGCGGCTGACAAGGGATACCCGCCCGCCCAGCACATGCTGGGGGTGCTGTACCTCGACGGCAGGGGGGTGATGGCGGATGACGGCCAGGCGCTTTCCTGGCTGGAAAAGGCAGGCGAGCTGGGCTATGCGCCCGCGCAGGTGACGCTGGGGGCGTGGTACGACGGGGGGCATGCCCGCCGTGACCCGGCCCAGGCAAAGCTCTGGTACGAGCGCGCGAAAGCCAAGCGCAACTGGTATGCCAAGGCGTATTTTGCCGAGGAAGAGATTATCGCAACAGCGCCCAACAAGCGTGACATGCCAGTCAGGCAGTGGGATGCGCGGGATCAGTACGTGATGGCGCTGGCCTATGAGAAGGGATCGGGTGTTCCCGCCGACCCGGAGCAGGCGGTGGCCTGGTACCGGCTGGCGGCCATGCAGCTTTTGGTGCCTGCGCAACGGCGGCTGGGGCTGGCATACCTGAAAGGAAAGGGCGTTGCGGCGGATGATGCCGAAGCCTTTACCTGGCTTTCGCTGGCTGCCGAGCAGGATGATGCCGAGGCCGAAGCGGGACTCGCGGCGCTGTATGCCGCAGGCCGGGGCGTATCGTCAGATGAGAAGCGCGCCTTTGCCCTTTACACGAAGTCGGCCGATGAAGGCGTGACGGAGGCGGAAGAGGGGCTGGGCATGATGCTCCTTGACGGGCGCGGTACGAAGAAAAATCCCGCCGAGGCGAAAAAGTGGCTGGAAAAGGCGGCTCCCCGCTCCGGCACCGCTGCCGAACAGATGCTTGCCATCATGCAGGCAGAGGCGGAGTAGCTCAGCCCTACTGCGGCCACCCTTTCGGCAGTTCTCTTGATTCGGCGTCTGCGAGGTAGTCGGTGTAGTAAAAGGTATAGCCGTAGTCTTTCAGCACGGTGCCGACTTTGGCGAGGAAGGCTTCTTCGTCGTACAGCAGGAGATCGATGTAGCAGCGGACCGGGCTGGTGGCCTGGCCGGTGTTGATGCCCAGTTCTTTCCCGGTGTCCGGTTCGCCCAGGATTTCCCTGATGATCCGGTCGGTGAGGCCGTTGCGTTCGTCCAGGGCTTCCCTCAGGTCTTCGTGGTCGTGAAAGTACCAGATAAAGGCGGCTTTGGCCCCGGCGTTGGCGTACAGGTCAAAAGAGTTCTGTTGCCCGCCATAGTATTCGTCCATGAGACGGTTCTGGCAGGTAAAGCCGGTGATGATGTCGTGGCGAAGCGGCAGGCTGGCGGGGTCGTCTTCGTCGTTGAGGGTGCCGCTGTAGCCGACGTAGTATTCGCAGGGGTTCTCGTTGAGTACCCGTTCTTCTTTTGCCAGTTCGGCGGCAATGGTTTCGCGCAGTTCGATCAGGGGGATCATGCCTGCTTCGGGTTCTGCCGCTTTTTCAACACCGTCGATGTGGCTGATGCTGACGCCTTCTCCCAGCGCGGCATCGAGCAGGATAAAGAAAAAGTGGTAGGCGGCAGGTTCTTCCATTTCCTCCAGGGTCGCGTTGTAAAAGCGCAGGAAGAAACGGTCACTTCCAACGGGCTTTGCGTCGATCAGGATATCACCGAAGCCGATGTTGTTTTCAAACATCCGGATAACGAATTCCTTGCCGACAAAGGGCTTTAAGGGGGTGACGGTCCAGCGGGACGCCAGTGCTTCCGGCAGGTTTCTTGCGAGGTAATACGTCAGGAAAGCGGCTTCGCGCCGCCCGTTGGCGGAGAAGTTGATCTCGAATTTGCCGCCGAATTCAAAGGGGAGGTCTTCGATGACCAGGTTGAGGGCGGCGGTAAGCAGCTGGCGTGTCGGCATGGGATCACCCTCGCGCGCGTTTTCAAACCAGGGCGAAAGCAGTTTTTCATTGTCGGCAAACCATTGCCAGAAACGGGCGACGCGCGCTCTGAATGATGACATGAGTTTCTCTCCTTTGTGCTGGGGCCTGTCGAGAGGCCCCGGATGTGATTGGATGGCATTGTAGCAGATGGTGTCCGGCGGCTTTTTTTGTGGCAGGTGATTTGGGTGATATGATTGTCAGGGGTGTGTTTCTTTATCGATGGATTTTCTGAAAAGGACTGACGGATGAAACGGAATATGACTGGAAGGGGCCCTGTGGCGGCATCGCCTTTGTCCCGCCTGTACCAGGGCTTTTTCCTCGCGTTTGCGCTGGTTTTCTGCATGGCGGCTTCAGGCATTGTGCAGGCCGGTAACCTGGAAGACGGTCTGGCGCTGTATGAGAAGGGGGAACACAAAAAGGCGTTTGCGCTGGTGAAGAAATCGGCCGATGCGGGTGAGGCAAAGGGGCAGGCGGCCCTGGCTTCTTTTTATTTCAATGGCATCGGCACGAAGGCCAGTGATAAAAAGGCGGCCGCGTGGTACAAAAAGGCGGCAGACCAGGGGTTGTCTATCGCGCAGTACAACCTGGGCCTGATGTATGACATGGGCAAGGGTGTCAAGAAGGATGAGGCCGAAGCCGCCCGGCTTTATGAGCTGGCTGCCAGGCAGAAGAATACGGATGCGCAGGTGGCGCTGGGGCTGATGTACATGGAAGGTCGGGGGGTGGAAAAGAACCCGTCGGCAGCGGCCAGGCAGTTTCTGGATGCCGCCCTCCTGAAGGACCGCGTTGCCCAGTATTACGTGGGCTGGTGTTCGGAGCAGGGTTTTGGCCTGGGCAAGGATGATGTTGTCGCGCTGGATTGGTATAAAAAATCGGCGCGCCAGGATTATGCGCCTGCCATGGCCAATATCGGCGCGATGTATTTTGCCGGACGGGGCGTGAAGCAGGATTATGCCGAGGCGCTGAAATGGTACCGGCAGGCGGCGGAAAAGGGCGATGTAAAATCGCAGGCGGTGCTGGGGCTGGCGTATGAAAAGGGCCTGGGTGTCGAGGCCGATCCGGATGAGGCGTTCGCCTGGTACACGAAAGCGGCGGAACAGGGACACGAGGATGCAAAACAGATCCTGGCTGACCTGAAAAAGAAGCAGGCGGCGAAATAGGGTGGCAAATACAGTGAAAAAGGCGGACTCCCGGTCTGCCTTTTTTGCTTCCGGCGGGCGGAGGGGCTGCCTGCCGGGAGGAGAGCTTTTACAATACGGGTATGCTGAATAATCGCGTTGATACGGTATGGAGTGGCTTTTTCCGGCGCTGGCTGCCGGTCGTGCTGCTTGTTTTCGGGCTTGGCCTGTCCGGCATGGCAGGGGCTACCCGCATGGGGGAAAAGACGCCGACAGTGGATGCCATGCGGCAGGAAACCACGGCGGCCATCATGGCAAAGGCAGCGGAAGAAGGCGATACGGCAGCGCAGCTGTGGCTGGCGGACATGTATTTTACCGGCAAGGGCGGCAGCCAGAATTTTGCGAAGGCGCGGGAATGGTACCTGAAGGCAGCCGAGGGCAAGGCGCGGGATGCTTACTATAACCTCGGGGTGATGTATATCCTGGGCAGGGGCGTGGAAAAGGATGCCAAAGCCGGGGCGGTCTGGCTGGAAAAGGCGGCGCTGGAAGGGGATGTGGAGGCGCAGTATTATCTCGGCCAGATGTATTTCAACGGGGAAGGTGTCACGCCCGATGCGAAGGCTGCGGCGCGCTGGTGGGATATGGGCGCGGCCAGGAATGAAAAGAAATCGCTTTATAACCTGGGGCTGTCCTATTACCACGGGGACGGGGTAAAAAAGAGCGACAGCCGGGCGGCCGCTCTCTGGCGGCAGGCGGCTGACCAGGGGATGAGGGAAGCCCAGTACAATCTTGCCATCATGTACGACGAGGGGCGGGGCGTTGAAAAGGATGCGGAAAGAGCCCGTGCGCTTTTTCACCGGGCGGCGGAGCAGGGACACCCGCTGGCGCAGGTGGCGCTGGGATGGATTTACGAAACGGGGCGCGATGGCGTGCCTGTGGATATTGCCGAAGCCGTGAAATGGTACATGAGGGCAGAAGGGCAGGGAATGAAGGAGGCGAGTGAGCGCCTGCGGGTTTTGCGGGGTATGACAGGTTTTGGTGTGGCAGAATAAATGCGTTTTAATGAACAGGAAGAAGGAAGTCTGATGGTAATGTGGAAAAGGCGCTTTGCGCTGGGCGTGATGATGGTTTTGGCGGGACTGGGCGCTGCCGGCGTGGTGATGGCCGGGGAGGCGCAGGAAGCGCCGGTACAGGGTGAATCGGCGCAGGCTGTGCCGGAGGCGGCAAAGACAGCCGAAGCGGCAAAGATCGTGGTTGAGGAAACGGGTGACGCGGATGATGCGGAGGATGCTGCTGCCGCGACAGGTGTGACGCCCGAGCGGGATTTCGAGAAGGGCATGGCGGCCTATAACCGGGGGTACAAGAGCCGGGCGATGCGGCTTTTGACGAAGTCGGCAGAGCGCGGCCATGTCCCGGCGCAGCTGAAGCTGGGCGAGATGTATTATGCGGGTGATCTGGTCATCAAGGATCTGAAGGCGTCTTTTGCCTGGTATAAAAAAGCGGCTGATGCGGGTAACCGTATCGGCCAGTACAAGGTGGGGATGATGTATCTCAGGGGACAGGGCACGAAGCGCAGTTATGACGAGGCGGCCGCCTGGCTGAAATTGTCTGCCGAGCAGGGTTATCCCCGCGCCCAGACGAATTATGGTTCGCTTCATCTTGCGGGGCTGGGGGTGGAGCAGGATTTCATCGAGGCGGTCAACTGGTTCAGGAAGGCGGCTGACCAGAATTACGGCGAGGCGCAGTACCTGATGGGGGTTGCCTGTGAATATGGTGAAGGCGTGGAGCAGGATGTCGAGCAGGCGAAGGCCTGGTATAAGAAGGCGGTTTCCAACGGGAGCGGCAATGCCACCGGCCCGCTTTACCGGCTGGAAGGCTATAAAAAGTGAGGTAGTGTGAAGCAGTGTTTGATGCGGGTGTTTTTTCCGGTTTTCCTGGCAGGGGTGTTTGCTTCTTCCGGGTGGGCGCAGGATAGCGCCGGGAAGGGAGCAGCGCTTGCGTGCCCTGACAGCGCGGCTTCGGGATACAGCGCGGCAATCGATGCCATCTGCAAAAAAGCCGCTTCGGGCGATGCCATGGCGCAGTACGAGACCGGGCTGATTTTTTACTGGGGAACACACCGCATGGACAGCGCGCCTGAAAAGGCGGCGGCATGGTTTGAAAAGGCGGCCAGGCAGGGGAATGCGGATGCGATGTACCTGCTTGCCGAACAGTATACCGGAAGGCGGGAAGGGGTAAAGCCGGACGCGGCAAAAGCGTTTGCCTGGTACGAAAAGGCGGCAGTAAAGGGGCATTCGCTGGCGCAGGTGTCGCTGGCGTACCTCTACATGGATGGCAGGGGAGTGACAAAAGACGAGGCCACGGCCCGCCAGTGGCTTGAAAAGGCGCGCGCCTCCGGCTGCTTTTATGCCCAAAGGGCGCTTGACCCGGACGATATCATCCTCGTTGTTGATCCCGGGATGCGGGCAAAAGAAGGAGACCCGGCTGCACAGTATTACATGGCGCGGTATGGTGATGGCGCGCGCAAGCGGGTGAACTATGACCGGGTTGAAAAATGGTACAGGCAATCGGCAGAGCAGGGCTATGCTCCCGCACAGGTCGCGCTGGGTATCCTGTATACGCAGGATGCACCGGGGAAAAAGAACCTGGAAAAGGCGGCGGAACTTTTCGGGAAGGCGGCTGAAAAGGGGGATGCCGAGGGCCGGCACGAACTGGCGCTGCTTGAGCTGCAAGGCCATGAGCCGGGGATTGACCGCGCCCAGGCTGTCACCCTGCTCAGGCAGGCGGTGGCGCAGAACCACCGGGATGCGGCGCGCACACTGGGAGAACTCTACCGCAGAGGCATCAGCGTCAACCAGAACCCGGCGGTGGCGCGGGCCTGGTATCGCCATGCGGCGCTCAAAAACCGGTTTGCCGTGGAGCAGATGCTGTCAGTCACACGGGTTGACGGCGGGGATGAAAGGAGGCGGTGATGAAACGTTTTTCTGTCATGGCAGGGCTTGGCCTGCTTTTGTGCGCCCTGCAGCTGCCTGCGGCGGCGGCAGGCAATGCCTCGTGCGATGCCATCCTGTCCGGAAGCATGAAGCGCGCGTCGGTGATGGACCGCTCGGCCTGCGGCATTATCGCCAAGGCGGATGCCGGTGACAAAGAGGCGCAGTACGAAGCGGGACTGATCTATCTCTGGGGAGTGGACAGCCTGAATGCCAATGCGGATGTGGCTGCCGGATGGTTCATGAAGGCGGCCGAGGCGGGGCAGCCGGAGGCGGCGTACCGGCTGGCGGCGCTTTATGTCAACGGATACGGGGTCCGGCAGAATATGGAGCGCGCGCATGAATGGTTTGAAAAGGCGGCCGAAGCCGGGCTGGGCATGGCGATGTTCGAGCTGGGCGGCATGTATGAATACGGCCTGGGCGTAAAGAAGGATGAGGAAAAGGCGCGGCAGTGGTATGAGAAGGCGCGCAATCAGCACAATCACGATGCCGAAAGAACGCCGGTGCTAAAAGAGCGCGAGCTGGCGGAAAATCCCTGGGAAAAGGCAGAAGCAGGCGATGCCCTTGCCCAGTATTACGCCGGGGCGGCAAAGTGGCGCGAGGCGCTTTCCGCTGTGAATCCGGTTAATGCCCAGGTGGCTTATGGCCAGTCTGCCCAATGGTTTGAAAAATCGGCGGCACAGGGCTTTGCTCCCGCCCAGACGCAGCTTGGCATGGCCTGGACGCGGGGAACCATCGGCAAGGCGGATGATGAGACTGCCGCGATCTGGTTTGCCAGGGCGGCAGAACAGGGCGATGCGGAGGCACAGTTCCAGCTGGCGATTCTTTATGCCAACGGTCTTGGCGTCAAAAAGGACGAGATACGGGCTGTCGGGCTTTTTACCTGGGCGGCCGAGCATGAGCACAGCGAGGCGCAGCGCCTTCTGGCAGCCATGTATGAAACCGGCATGGGGGTGAAGGCCGACCGTGCCGAGGCGCGCAAATGGCACCGCCGCTCGGCGCAGGAGAGCAATGTGGCGCTAAGAGACATGCTGCGCCTGACGGACCAGCCATAGGACGGGAGTTTTTATGCCTGAGCCGCCGGTATTGCCATACGGAGAAAACCTGGCTGACATGGAAGTCAGGAAGGCGGCGGTGTTGCTTTTGGCCGCCAAAAGCGGGGATACCATTGCCCAGTTTGAGCTGGGCGTGGCGTACAAGTACGGCAAGGGCGGCGTGGCGCGAAGCGATGCGCGCGCGGCGAAATGGTTTGCCGAAGCGGCGCGGCAGGGCCATCCCGGCGCCGTGTACGAACTGGTCAGCCGCTATGCCAGGAATACCGCGTTAAACAAGGATGTGAAGATGGTCCTCAAGTTTGCGACGTACCTGGCTGAAAAGGGCGATCCCAGGGTACAGTGCGAACTGGGCTATGCCTACCTGGCCGGGGGTGAGATGGAGCAGGATGATGTGCTGGCCGAAAAGTGGATACGGCTTTCTGCCGAAAAGGGCTATGCCAAAGCGCAGCTGATCCTTTCCGGGATGTATTTTTCCGGCAGGGGAGTGCCGGAAAATCCCGACGAAGGGGTGAAATGGGCGATGCGTGCGGCGCGGCAGGGCGATGCCGAGGCGCAGCTGGCCGTGGGCAACCTGTACCTGCGGGGGATCGGCGTGGCGGAAGACTGGTCCGAGGCGCGCGAATGGTTTGGCAGGGCCGTCAGGCAGGGCAGCCGCCAGGCCCGCCACCAGCTGATGCTGATGGATGAGCATGAATTGCGCGAAAGCCGCATGAATGGCACGAAGAGCGCGCGGCGGGCGAATATCGGCGGTTTTTATTCGGCGGTCGCGCTGAAACAGTCCGGCGATGCCCGGGCGCGTTTTGATGCCGGGATGCGGCTTTTGACAAGAAATGACGGGGTGCGCCCGGATTACCGCCTGGCACTGGAGCTTTTTTTCAAGTCGGCCCAGGATGGCAATGTGCAGGCGATGATGCAGATTGCGCGTATGCACGCCAGCGGGACCGGTGTGCGCAAAAACGCGGCAGAGGCTGCCAAGTGGATGATCCAGGCGGCGGAACTGGGCAACATGGGCGCGCAGCATGAGGTGGGGATGATGTACGAAAAGGGCGAAGGGGTGAGGCGCAACGTGCGCCGCGCCTGGGACTGGTACATGGAGGCGGCGCGCCAGGGGCATCCTGCTGCCGAGCGCGCGCTTTTCCGGATCAATGGCGGCGAAGTGGATATCGAACTTTGAGCATGACGGCAGCAAAAGACAAAAACCGGCAGATATGGGATGCCCGCTACGGGCAGCCGGGCTATTTTTACGGCACCGCGCCCAATGCCTGGCTGGCGTCAAAGGAGGGGTACCTGAAAGCCGGGATGCGCGTTTTGCTGCCGGCCGATGGTGAGGGGCGAAACAGCGTCTGGTGCGCCGAAAGGGGAATGGCAGTCGATGCTTTCGAGCTTTCTGCCGTTGCCGTGGAAAAGGCGAAACAGCTGGCGGCAAAAAGAGGCGTGAGCGTGAACCATGCCGTTGCCGATATCGGCGGGTGGGACTGGCAGCCGGAAGTTTATGACGCGGTGATCCTGGTTTTCATGAATTTTGCCACGCCCAACATGCGCCGCCGCCTCTTTGCCGACTGCATCAAAACGCTCAGGCCCGGCGGCATCCTGCTTTTGCAGGGATACAGTGTCCGGCAGCTTGAGTACGGCACGGGCGGGCCATCGGTGCCTGAGCAGCTGTACACGGAGGAAATGCTGGCAAACGCCTTTGCCGCGCTCGATATCCTGGAAATGACGGTTTACGATACAGAACTCAGCGAGGGGCAGGGACATAACGGCATGTCAGCCGTCATCAGCATGGTGGCGAGAAAGCCGGATTAAAAGGCGGTTGTGATTTGGCGGCGGCGCCCGCATGGACCGCAGCAGATAACCGTTTCAGTGCAGCCGGTTTTCCATTTCGCCCAGCATCGCCATGAAGCTGTCCGGCGGGAGGAAGTGCAGTTTTTCGTCGCGCACTTCATGCGGCAGGTGCGTGAGAACGCCGTCCCTGTACCAGAAAAGATTGGGGGTGAGCGGGCCGGGGCCTTCCTGGTTCATGCTGTAAAGCGCGGGGACCATGCCCTGGATGGCAGCAACGACGCCGAGATCCTCTATCGGATAGATCAGCGCGGAATGGCGGTGCGGCAGGCCGATGAGCGAGCCGCGGCTGCCTATCAGTTCGGGCCGGTCGTTCAATTCGTAGATGATGTTGGCCGTGAAAAAATGGTTATTGTTCACAAACCAGATGTTGAATTCGCCCATGTCTTCCTGCGTGATATTCATGGGGTAGTTTTCCCGGATATTGGCGATGCCGATTCTGAACAGTTCATCCTCGCTGATGCCCCAGTCGGCGACGTGCGAGGGAGAAACATTGCGGATGGCGTCCGGCAGGTCGAAAACGAGCACGGCAAAGACGTCTTCTGCCTCGTAGCGTTCAACAACGACGCCGTCTTCGTCGTCCAGGCCGCCGATGTAGGTCATGTATTCCTGGTTGTAGAGCCGCACGCCCAGGTATTGCCGGACTTTTTCAAAGTCGGCCACATCCTCGTCAAAAGCCCTGTCGAATTCCAGCGCCCTGAGCATGGCGGTGAAATGCTCGGTGATGATTTTCGCGTAGTTTTCAGGGGAGTCCTGCTTGCAGAGCTGTGCCACGTTTGACAGCCCGAGCTTTGAAAAACGGAATTCGTTCGGGTCGACCTCGATAATGCCGTCCTCCAGGGTGTAGGTCACGGCCATGTCCCTGAAATACTGGTCAACACCCGCCAAAAAGGCGGTGTATTCCTCCTGCGTGAAAAAGGATGCCCATTCAGGGATTTCCGGCTTTTTTTCTTTTTTCCTGAAAAATGAAAACATGGTTGTTACTTTCTTGCCCGTGCGGGCGTGGGGTCTCTTTTTCTTTTATCGCATGCCTTCGAGGTTATCCATGATGAACTGGACGCGCCTGTCGAGATTTTCTTTCGGCAGTTCAAGCAGTTCATAGCCCAGGCGCCGGTAGACTTCCAGCATCGCGTGATAGGTTGCCATGGCTTCGTCATGCGACTGCTTTCTCTCGGCATCCTTTTCGTAGATTTCCGGCCAGTGCGGGGCGATAAAGACTTTCCTGTGATAGCGGTAATGCTCGGCAGCATTGGAAAGATGCTGCGGCACCGGCAGACTGTTTAATTCCAGGTAGCCGATGACATCCGGGATGCCGCGGTCAAAAAGGACGGGGCGGTTGCGCCTGGGGGCTTCGCGGTATGAGCGCAGTTCCCAGTTAAGCATCAGTTCTGCGTAGGCGCTTTTGTCTTCCCAGGGCAGGGCCCTGCCGCCGATGGCGGTCTGGTCCTGGATGATGGCCCGTCCGCCTTCGGGCATGACGAGAAAATAGCGGTCCTCCAGGGACTGCAGCAGTGTTGTCTTGCCTGAGCCCGGACCGCCGGTAATGACAAAGAAATGCTCGTGAAAAACTGTCATAAAACTCCCCTTTAAACCGCTCGTGGAGTAAAGGATAACCGGAAAAGAGCGCGGTGAAAACCTTACCGGGCGTGCTTTTTGTTTTATCACTCTTTGCGGGAGGGGGTGTTGGCTATGAGGTGTGCCTTGAGACGGGGGGCATCAGGGGCATAACGTAGGCCGGCGTCAAGCGCAGCGGACCCGGCGGCGGGGATATTTGCTGG
>JAJDFZ010000004.1 GCA_030269625.1 Oxalobacter sp. OttesenSCG-928-P03
CCTGTCTCGAATTCCCGGTTTTTCTGCGCTTCCGACCTGTGCAAGGCATACAAACCGGCTCCCGCATGGGTATCGATATAGAAAACGGCCGCTTCCTTTTGGCAGGCATACTGCAAAACCGCAAGCAGGACAACATGCTTGAGTACATCTGCATGATTGCCTGCATGAAACGCGTGCCGGTAACTGAACATGGTGAATCCTTATAAAAATGGCTGTCACCATCATACCGCGGATTTGACCTCGCCTTAAAAGAGTTCCAGAAAAAGCCTTGCTGCTGCGGACAGACGCTTGCCGGTGCGCCAGACAATTGCCGAGGAGGATTGCAGTACACAATCCGTAATGGTCATGCGGTGAAAATCTTCCGGAGGACGAAGCGATAATGTGGATTCCGGCAGAATGGCAATGCCAAGGCCACGATCCACCAATGAAAGGATTGCCGCAATTTGATCGCTTTCACAGAATATATGCGGTGTAAGATTGGCCATACGCATCTGGTCCAGCACCATATCGTGAGAATGGGCTCCTTCCTGACGATGCATCATGATCAACGGCACTTCTGCCAACTCCTGCAGTGAAATGGTTTTCTGTTCTATCCGTTTTTCATCATTTTTATGCGTCACGGCCACCCAGGCCTCTGTTAAAAGCGGGATGGCATCGTAGGAGCCCGCCGGAACAGGCAGCCTGACGATGCCAAACTCGATCACATGAGCATCAAGCAACTCCAGAATACGATAGGTATTGCCTCCCCGCCAGTTGAAACGCACATGAGGATATCTCTCGCTGAACGTTTTAATGCGATCCGGCATAAAGAGACCACCAATCGCGGCAGGACTTCCCAGAGAAAGCACGCCATGAATGCCATGCTCCATATTGCGTATTTCCTCGGCTGTCGTGCCGATCATGTCAAGAATCTGGGAGGCTCGCTGATAAAAGGCATGCCCTGCCTGTGTCAACCGCAAGTGGCGGGTATTTCGCTCAATCAGTTTCACCTCCAGTTCTTCTTCCAGAAGCTTTAGCTGCAAACTCAAAGGCGGTTGCGAAATATGCAGCCGCTCAGCAGCTCTGCTGATATTCCCTTCTTCTGCAATGGCACAAAAATAGCGTAACTGTCTTAAGTCCACTTATCCCCCCTGAGATTTATACGCAAATCATATAAATATGCAACAAAAAAAGTATTTTTAATATATATCAAAAATCACTACACTGCAATTGAGAGTTCCAATTCTCATTCACTCAACATAAGGAGGACAACATGAAACACATTATTGATTTCGTCAAAAACCACGGACTGGCGCTGGTGGTTGTCGTCGCCTTTCTTTCCTGTCTTTTACAGGTAGTGCAGGTGTAACAGGCTGAAGAACAAACCGGAAAGTACTGCACCGGGCTTGCCAATATCGAAAACATACTGGAGAACGTATCATGAAACGCATTATCGATTTTGCCAAAAACTGGACTCTGCCACTGGCGATTGTCATCGGTACAGCAGGCTTTCCTGTTTGGGGTTATTTTTCCTTCCTTTTGCCATATCTCATTTTTGCAATGCTGCTTTTGACTTTCTGCCGCATTCCATTAAGTGAGATCCGCTTCAACGCCATGCATTTCTGGCTGCTGGCTTTCCAGCTCGGCGGCAGCATACTGGCCTATGTCATTGTCAGCCCATTCAATACTCTCCTTGCTGAAGCCGCCATGGTCTGTGTCATTGCCCCGACTGGAACAGCCGCTGCCGTCATCACCCGAAAACTGGGCGGCAGCGCTGCCAGCCTCACCAGCTTTGCCATCCTTTCCAATCTTGGGACGGCTGTTGCCGCGCCAATCCTTTTTCCGATTGTTCACCCGGCAGAAGGCAATATCGGATTTCTGGCGGCTTTCTTTATCATCATTCAGAAAGTCTTTCCGCTTCTGATACTGCCGTTTATTCTTGCCATGCTGCTTCGCCGCTTTACGCCTCGCCTGAATGAAAAACTGAGCGGCCTGCAGGAGTGGGCATTCTACATGTGGGGGATCACGCTGATGATTGCGGTCGCCAAAACGGTGAATTCTCTGGTTCATGATCCGGACGGCGGAATGACAGCTGTCTGGTTGGGTCTGACCGCACTTGTTGTCTGCATCCTGCAGTTTGTCGCAGGAAAACAACTGGGGGGACGTTTCTTTCAGGATCGCATCACCGGAGGGCAGGCGCTGGGACAGAAAAATGCCGTTCTCAGTCTCTGGATGGCGGATACCTATCTGACTCCGATCGCCTCTGTTGCTGCCAGTGCTTACCTTGTCAGCCAGAATCTTTTCAACTCCTGGCAACTCTGGATGACCAGAAAAGAACAGGGAAAAAACGCAAAAACCGAATCAATGGAACTTCCCGTCTTAAGGTGATGCCAGGTATACCGCTTCCAAAAGTGACAAAAAGCCTCCTCAAAAGGAGGCTTTTTGCATATGAGCGGCAATCAGAAGAAATCCACCAGCCTTAAAACCAGCTCGCGTTGCAGATTGAGTAATCCAGGACATTTCCGTATTGGCTATGTCGAACCCTGTTTTTTCTCTTCTCACATGAGCGAACGCATGATTTTGCCGATTTATCTTTATTTCACAAGGCAAAGTTATCTCATGCTCAATATATAGCAAAAACATATAAATTTTAAACAAAAAAAGTATTTTTAATATATATCGAAGCTGGATACACTGGAATCAAAGATTATTTTTATTTTAAATAACAAAAGGAGAACACCATGAAAATCTGTATTTTTGGAGCTGGCGCCATTGGCGGCTATATGGCCGTACAACTGGCTGAGGCCGGAGCGGATGTGTGTGCCATTGCTCGTGGTGACCATCTGAAGGCCATACAGAAAAACGGACTCACACTGCTGATGGACGGTAAGGAAAAAAACGTCAAAATCCCGGCCAGCGATAATCCGGCTGATTTTGGCCATCAGGATTATGTTATCTGCGCGCTCAAGGCGCAGCAATCACACGAAAGTGCCAGAAAATTCGCGCCCTTGCTCGGGCCGGATACGGCAGTCGTTACGGCCATGAACGGCATTCCCTGGTGGTATTTCTACAAGGAGGGCAGTCAATTTGAAGGGCGCTATCTGGAATCGGTCGACCCGGGTGGCGAGCAGTGGAAGCATATAGGCCCTGAAAGAGCCATTGGCTGCGTTGTCGATCCGGCAACGGAAGTCGTTGCTCCCGGTGTGATCGAACACCACGAATTTAACCGTTTTATCCTGGGCGAGCCTGATGGCAGCCAGTCTGAACGGATAACAAAACTGGCTGATATGTTCAAAAAGGCCGGATTTGATGCGCCTGTCAGGGATGCGATTCGCTGGAATGTGTGGTTAAAACTCTGGGGCAATGTCTGTTTCAATCCGATCAGTGCCCTGACGCACACAACGCTGGATCGGATTACGCAAGGCCCCCTGCGCGAACTGTGCATCAAGGCCATGACAGAAACCCGGGCTGTCACTGACTCACTCGGGGTAAATATTCCTGAAGAAATGATGACGAGACGCCTGGATGTTGCAGGCACTGCCGTAGGGCATAAAATGTCCATGTTGCAGGATATTGAACGCCATCGCTCGCTGGAAATTGATGCACTGGTAACAGCGGTACAGGAACTGGGGCGCCTGACAGGCGTGCCGACACCGACCGTAGATGTACTGCTGGTCCTGGTACAGGAACTCGGGCGTAAAGAAGGGCTTTACTAAGGAAACTGACATTCTCAGGGAGAAGAGATATGGACTACACGACAATCAGACATAATTTTGAATACCACGGATTTTCAACCCAGCTATTTGCAACCGGAGAAGAAGCCAGGGATTATCTTGTGAATACGCTGCAATGGCAGACGATTGGCTTTGGCGGCAGTGTGACACTGCGCGAGATAGGACTTTTCGATGCACTGTCGGCGAAAAACATCGTAGTCTGGCACAACAAGGTTTTTTCTGAAGAGGTCAGACGGCTGGCTAATGCGACCAGCATTTATATTACCAGCGCCAATGCGATAGCCGAGACCGGCCAGATCGTCAATATTGACAGAACCGGCAACCGTGTCGCCATGACCGCTTTCGGGCCGAAAGCCTGCTACTACGTCGTGGGGAAAAACAAGATTACTCCCACGCTGGCCGAAGCCCTGGACCGGGCCAAGAATGTGGCGGGACCTCAAAATGCCAAACGCGTCAGGGCCAAGACACCCTGCGCCAGAGACGGAGACCGGTGCTACAACTGCAACACCCCGGAAAGAGTCTGTCGCATGACGATGATCATGGATCGCCCGCCTTACGGCATGCAGTCTGAAATCATTTTCATTGACCAGGATCTGGGATTGTAGTGCCACTGTGACAGGCACGGTGAAAAAAGTCGGAAAATGCTGTATCCGGACTACCGATACCGAAAATATACTGAAGAAAGCGTCATGCTTTGGGCCAACGAAAATAAGTTTCTCTTGAAAGCAATAAAAAAGTCTCCGGAAACGGAGACTTTTCTGCATATCGTCCCGCGATCAGAACAGATCGACAGAACCCGCCACCGGCTCGCGCCTCAGACGGTTTGCATAATCCTGTTCGCGGTTGGCGATCGTGTTGTTGTTCAGTCGCCTGAGTTTCTTGACCAGTACCCTGCCTGTTCTTGGGAAAAAGTAGACCTTGCGTGGATAAACATCTTCCAGATCTTCTGCCACAACCCGGATTCTTTCCGTTTTCAGGTAGTCCCGGACAAACTGGGCATTGCGATGACCGACGTTAATGGTACTGAAACTGCTTAAGACATGCCCGCCGCCAAATACCTTGGCTTCCAGGTTTTCCCGGCGTGCGCCTGCCTTCAGCAAATCATTGACCAGCACCTCCATGGCATACGTCCCGTATCGCATCGAGGCAGAAAGCAGTCCTTCACCATCATTGCTGTCCGGTAGCATGAAATGGTTCATTCCGCCCACGCCGGAAACACGGTCACGAATACAGGCAGACACACAGGACCCCAGCACCGTGACAATGACCATGTCCTTGGGCGTGAAGAAATATTCTCCCGGGAGAATCTTTGCGGCATCAATATCAAATGACCGGTCATAATAGATATTGGTCGCAAACTGATTTTCTGCAGTTGTACTCATGTATCTGCGCTTTTCTCCGTTTCAGTTACGGACCTGCCGGCAGCACCTGCTGAAGGCGATGACAGCTTGTACACGGTTTTGCCTGCCAGCTTGAAATCATTCGTCACATACGTGAAATTCTCGGAATGCCCGGCAAATAAAAGGCCATCCGGCTTCATCAGCGGAGCAAACCGGGAAAGAATCTTCCCCTGGGTCGGCTTGTCAAAGTAAATCATAACATTTCGACAGAAAATCACATCAAAGGGACCTCTTATCGGCCAGCTGTTTTCAAGCAGGTTGACCTGGCGATACGTGATCAGATCCCGTAATTCCTGTCGTGCCCGGACCATGCCGGCATGTTTTCCTTTCCCGTTCAGGAAAAATTTCCTGAGCCGTTCCTGCGGCATTTTTTCAACTTTATCACTACTGTATATACCGTTGGCCGCAGTCCTCAGTACGTTTGTATCAATATCTGTTGCAATAATCTGCACCGGCGGCTTCATGGAGTTAAACGCCTCGCATAACGTGATCGCGATGGAATAGGGTTCTTCACCAGTTGAGCTGGCAGAGCACCATACGGTAAAAAGCCCGTCGCCCCGCTTTTTCTTGGCGTGCTCAGCCAGGATCGGGAAATGCTGCGCCTCGCGGAAAAAGGATGTCAGGTTGGTTGTGAGAGCATTGGTAAAGGACTCCCACTCGTTTTCCATCTTGCCGCCTTCAAGCTGATCCAGGTAGGCACCGAAATCCTTGTAACCCGTTGCGCGCAGGCGACGGGCGATCCGGCTGTAAACCATTTCTTCCTTGCTGTCAGCCAGCGTGATCCCCGCTCTTTTGTATATCAGCGAACGAATACGTCTGAAATCATTGGTCGTGAAATCAAACTCTTTGGGTGTGCGCAAATTGTTGCTGCTGTCTTCTTTTGCCATCTCTGTCAGGCCCTTATTTCAGCTCAGGAATCTGTCTTGCAACAAAAACATTTCAGATCAGCCTGGTTTAACACTATTGTAAGGCTTTTTCGAAAATATTGCCTAACGCCAACTTTTTATAATCTTAACCTGTTTCTTCAGGATTGGTGAAAAGTTGTCAATATATTTTCAACAAAAAGAAAATAAAGCCGGATATTTCCTTTTATAAGCCGTTAAAATGCACACATGAGCAGTACAAAAACGCTGTTGCCGCAATGCTTTCAGGATACCTTCGTCATTTGCCACACCTCCTGGACTGCATTTGGCCGGTTTTATATTTTTTCTTTATAAGCATATTTTTGACCCATGAGAGACAGTCAGTGGCTTACTGCCCTCTTGCAGACATCATTTGATGAGATTTACATCATTGATGGCCAGACTTCGCGCATTATTCATGCCAGTGAATCCGCCTGCGCCAATCTGCAAAGACCGTTTGACGAACTGCGTGGCCTGCCTTTCGCCGCCCTGGCAGCTTCATCAGCTGAAACACAGCTTGAACGCCGGCTGCGCTCTTTGAACCGGCGCACGCAAAACAAGGAAAAAAGTAACGAACCACTCAGCTTCAGTGCTGTTCTGGTCAGAAAAAACGGAACGGCCTACCCTATTCTTCTGCGCCTGCAAAAATGCGAAGTCAATCAGATACCGGTTATCATCGCTGTCGGACAGCCCCAGGCCTCCCCAAAAAAAGAAGATACCGACGAGCCATCCGGAGTCAATCCGTTCAAAACAGCGGATATGCCGTCAGACATCAACACGCCCTGGCTGGTTTATCAGATCATCCGGAAAAATGACGGCAGCATTTCTTTTCCTTATCTGAGCGGCGGCTGCGAAAATCTCCTGGGTATTACGCAGGAACAGCTTCATGCCAACCCGGATCTCTTTGTGTCATTTATCCTTCCCCAGGATCGTGATTCCTACATTGAATCCATGACCGATTCTGCCATTTACATGAAAAGCTGGAACTGGGAAGGCAGAATCTGGGTTGATTCCGTCAAGGAAATCCGCTGGATCAATCTGCTCGCTGCCCCGCACCAGCTGGATGATGGCAGCGTGCAATGGGAAGGGATCATGACGAACATCACGCAAAGCAAGCATGAAGAAATGGAAATCAAGCTTTCCAGAACCCGGCTTGCCGAGCTTTCCGCGCACGTTGAAGAGGTCAAGGAACAGGAGCGGACCCAGATTTCGCGGGAAATACACGATGATCTGGGCGGCAACCTTACTGCCATCAAAATGGCGCTGGCCCTTTTGGCAAAACGCCTTCCCAAAAACCGCCCGGAGCTGTCCGAAAAAGCGGAATATGTTGACCAGCTGGTAGACCGGACCATTGAGGCCGCTCATCGTATTGCCAGCAACATGCGTCCAAGCATCCTGGATATCGGCATTGTTGCCGCACTGGAATGGCAGACAGATGAATTCATGCGCCAGTCCGGCATCCCGTGCACCTTTGAATCAACCATCTCGGAAATTCAGCTCCAGCCGGCGCAATCCACCGCGCTTTTCCGTATTGCGCAGGAAGCACTCACCAACATTGCCCGCCATGCTGAAGCCAGCAAAGTCTCGATCCAGTTGACAACCAGCAAGGCTCATGTCCAGCTCCGGATTATTGATAACGGGAAAGGCATCACCGTGGCAGACCGCATGAAGCCGCAATCTTTTGGCATTCGCGGCATGATTGAGCGTGCACACTCGCTTGGCGGAAAATTATCCTTTGACTCAACACCGAAAAAACGAAATGCCATTACTGTTGTGATACCGTTTACCGACATGTTTTTTGACTCTGAAATAAGCCTGCCGGTGAAGAACTGACCATACTCCTTTTATCTGATATCCATACAGGAAAACCGTGAACGAAAACAAAACTTCCATCCGCGTCATGATTGTTGATGATCATGCCATTGTCCGCGAGGGCTTAAAGCAGATTCTGGCTGACACGGATGATATTGTCGTCACGGGTGAAGCGGAAAACGGACTGGAAGCCATCAGGATGGCGCGAACCCAGAAAGGTGACATCATGCTTTTGGACATCACCATGCCTGACAAAAACGGCATTGAAGTTTTAAAGCAGATTCACAAGGAAAAGCCGGAGCTGTTGATCCTCATGCTTTCGATGCACAGGGAGGATCAGTATGCCATCCGCTCACTCAAGGCCGGCGCTGTCGGATATCTCAACAAACAGAGCGCGCCAAATGAATTGGTCAAGGCCATCCGCCAGGTTGCGGCCGGAAACAAATATATCAGCCCCGCCCTGGCACAGGAACTGGCACGCCATGTCGCGGAAGACTCTGAAAAAGCGCCGCATGAATCCCTGTCCGACCGGGAATTCCAGACGCTTTTAATGATTGCAGCGGGAAAATCCGTATCAGACATTGCGGCAGAACTCGCCCTGTCTGTCAAAACGGTCAGTGAATACCGCTCACGCCTGTTATCCAAAATGGGCCTGAAAAACAATGCCGAACTGATGCATTACGCCATCAGGCACAAGCTGGTTATTGAATAATACCGCTGCTGTAATTATCTGTTTTTTCCTCGCGCACATCCTGATGTATACACGCCATAACGGGAGAGGCAGGTAAAAAATTTGTCATTTGCAACAAAAAACATGAAATAATGTACGTCTGTCGCAAACAGGGTTGAAGGCAGATTACTTCTGTTGATGACAAGCAGGAACGGTTGACCCCGGACCGTATAAAAAATGAATAAAAAAGCGCAGCCACAATCTGAAAAGTCCATAGCGGATATTGCCAGAGAAGCTTTTCGTCTGCTGGGGTCCCGTCGTGCTGCCCCGACGCCTGATGCCTACAGGGCAGCCTTTTATGAAGTGGCAGGAATAACGCCGCCGGAAGAAACGCCAAAAGCCTCCGTTGCCAGGCAAAAACCACCGGAAAAAACGGCCGAAGACGATAAAAAGTATGCGGAGGCCATTGCTGTTCTTGAAGATTTTGCGCAACAGCTGACCCGCCTTCACGACGAAGTCGCCAATTACGGTCACCAGCTTCTGGTTGCCATTCAGGCCAACGACTTTAAAAAGTATGAAAAAACGCTGGGAGAACTGGCACGCAAATATTTCAAGCCTCCTTCCGGCCCCGCCTCCCTGGTTGATCCTGAACCTGCCAAAAACATCACCGAAGAGTTGCGTGAATTGCTGGTCAGGACACTTTCTTTTGGCCTGACGACGCTGCTGCATGATGCGCCTGAACTGGCCAATGAAGCCGAAAATCTGGGTGAGACCCTCAAAACCGCACAAGAGCCAAAAGTCTTTGAAGATGCGACAAAGCGGCTGAAACAACTCTGTTTCAAAATCGAAATGAAGGGGGCCAGCAGTGCAGAACAGCAGGAACTGCTGTTGCGTCTTTTCCGGCTGCTGCTCAACAATATTGGAGAACTTCTGGAAGATGACAGCTGGTTAAGAGGCCAGATCGATGTCATGCAGGAACTGATTTCCGGTCCTGTAAGCTTTCGTGCCCTGGAAGACACGGAAAGCAGCCTCAAGGAAGTCATCTACAAACAGGGCCTCTTAAAGCACAGCCTGAACGAAGCCAAGGAAAGCATCAAGCAGATGATGATCAGCTTTATTGAGCGCCTTGGCTTTATGACGGAAAGCACGGGCAATTACCATGACCGGATCAAGGTGCTTTCAGAAAAAGTCAGCAAAACCAATAATGTCATCGAGCTAAACAGCATTCTGGAAAACATCATGTATGAAACCAATGCAATCCAGACGGATACGCTGGTCTCACTCAACCAGATGCAATCCACCCGAAAACGGGTCGAAGAAGCTGAAACCCGCGTCAAGGATCTGGAAAACCAGCTCGAACAAATGAGTGAACTGGTTCGTGAAGACAAGCTGACAGGCAGTCTCAACCGGCGCGGGCTGGAAGATGCTTTTGACCGGGAAATCGCACGATCAGAAAGGAACAATACACCGCTGTGTGTGGCACTTCTGGATCTGGACAACTTCAAGATGCTTAATGACACGCACGGCCACCTGGCCGGTGATGATGCGCTCATCCACCTGGTGCGTGTCGTCAAGCAGACCCTGCGTCCGACTGATGTGATTGCACGGTACGGCGGCGAGGAGTTTGTTATCCTGCTTCCCGAAACACAACTCAATGATGGTATTTTCACGATGCAGCGCCTGCAAAGAGAACTGACCAAGCATTTCTTTATGCATAACAATGAGCGCATCCTGATCACCTTCAGTGCCGGTGTCGCCCTGAGAAGACCAGGTGAAGACTGGGATGCTGTAACCCATCGTGCAGACAAGGCAATGTACGCAGCCAAAAAATCCGGTAAAAACCGGGTTCTGTCGGCAGAATAAACCGCCGGTTAAGCGCCAGAGGACTGAAATTTAAAAAAAATATTCCGTAAATCCCCCAAACCGCTGGATTTCTGCGAGAATGCGCTTTTTTTATTAATTTCATTTCCTCACAAATAATCAGGAAAGAAAAAAGGACAGGCCGTCTGTCCGCCGTTGCAATAAAACCGGCTGAACTGTCTAGGCAGAAAAATCTCTGCATATACAGTTCTTTTTTCATACCGGACTGCACACGAAAAGCTCAGGAGAGCCCATCAGAAAATTCTCCTGTTTTCTGCACCTTATCCACTGGAGACCGCGATGAAATTCCGCTTTCCTATTGTCATCATTGACGAAGATTATCGATCCGAAAACACCTCGGGACTGGGCGTCCGCGCCCTGGCAAAAGCCATGGAAGACGAAGGCATGGAAGTGCTGGGAGTAACCAGTTATGGCGATCTTTCCCAGTTTGCGCAGCAGCAGTCGCGCGCTTCCGCCTTCATCCTGTCTATTGACGACGAGGAATTCGGAGAGGGAACGGAGTCTGAAATCAACGAAGCGCTGGAACCGCTTCGCGCCTTTGTCGAGGAAATCCGGCACAAAAATGCAGATATCCCGATTTATCTGTACGGTGAAACCCGCACTTCACGTCATATCCCCAATGATCTGCTGCGGGAATTGCATGGCTTCATCCATATGTTTGAGGATACGCCTGAATTTGTGGCCCGCCATATTATCCGTGAAGTCAAATCTTATCTGGACGGACTGGCCCCTCCCTTTTTCCGTGCACTCATGCACTACGCGCAGGATGGTTCCTATTCATGGCACTGCCCCGGACATTCCGGCGGCGTGGCTTTTCTCAAGTCACCGATCGGCCAGATGTTTCACCAGTTTTTCGGTGAAAACATGCTTCGCGCCGATGTCTGCAATGCCGTCGAAGAACTGGGACAACTGCTTGACCATACCGGTCCGGTTGCCCGGAGTGAAAAAAACGCCGCACGAATCTTTAACGCGGATCACTGTTATTTCGTCACAAACGGCACCTCAACCTCCAATAAAATCGTCTGGCATTCAACCATCGCCAGCGGTGATATCGTCGTGGTTGACCGCAACTGCCATAAATCGGTTTTGCACGCCATCATCATGACAGGCGCCATACCGGTATTTCTGATGCCGACACGCAATCATTACGGCATTATCGGGCCCATCCCGAAAGAGGAGTTCGAGCCGGAGAATATCCGCCGGAAAATCGAGGCCAATCCATTTGCACGCGATGCGGAAATCAAAAAGCCGCGCGTGCTCACCCTGACGCAATCCACCTATGACGGCATCATCTACAACGTTGAAACCATCAAGGAAATGCTGGATGGCGAAATCGACACCCTTCACTTTGATGAAGCCTGGCTGCCGCACGCCACTTTCCACGATTTTTACAGGGATATGCATGCCATCGGCAAGGACTCGGCGCGCGCAAAGCAATCCATTATTTTTTCGACGCAATCCACGCACAAGCTGCTGGCCGGACTCTCGCAGGCATCGCAGATTCTGGTTCAGGAGTCAGAGACCGTCAAGCTGGACCAGGATGTTTTCAATGAAGCTTTCCTGATGCACACATCCACCTCCCCGCAATATTCCATCATCGCTTCCTGCGATGTGGCTGCAGCCATGATGGAGCCGCCGGGCGGCACGGCCCTGGTAGAGGAATCGCTCCTGGAAGCGCTGGATTTCAGGCGCGCCATGAAAAAAGTCTCACAGGAATATGGGCAGGAATGGTGGTTTGAAGTCTGGGGACCTGAAAACTTTGCCGAAAATGATATCGGTGAACGGGAAGACTGGCTGATCCGCGCTGAGGATACCTGGCACGGCTTTGGTGATCTCGCACCGGGTTTCAACATGCTTGATCCCATCAAGGCCACCATTATTACACCGGGCCTCTCACTGGATGGCAATTTCAGGGAAACGGGTATTCCGGCTTCCATCGTCAAAACCTATCTCGCCGAACACGGTGTGATCATCGAGAAATGCGGCCTGTATTCCTTTTTCATCATGTTTACCATTGGCATTACCAAGGGTCGCTGGAATACGCTTTTGACCGCGCTGCAGCAATTCAAGGATGACTACGACAAAAACCAGCCTGTCTGGCGGATTCTGCCGGAATTTGCTGCCAGCACGCCACAATACGAGCGCCTGGGCCTGAAGGATCTCTGCCAGAGTATCCATGATTTTTACCGGGAATATGACGTGGCGCGCCTGACAACAGAAATGTACCTCTCTGATATGGTTCCTGCCATGAAACCCGCTGACGCCTTCGCGAGAATGGCTCACCGGAAAATCGAGCGCGTTCCCATTGACGAACTGGAAGGCCGTGTTACCGCCATATTGCTGACGCCTTATCCGCCGGGTATTCCGCTTCTTATCCCGGGGGAACGCTTTAACAAAACGATTGTGGAATATCTCAAATGCGCACGGGATTTCAATGAAAGATTCCCCGGATTTGAAACCGATGTGCACGGCCTGGTCACACGGGAAGTTGACGGAAAACGCGGTTATTTTGTTGACTGCGTTGCCGACTGAGCAGAAAAGACTTCGTCAGCGCCGGGCTACGAAGTCTTTTCATCATCGCGGGTATAGGAAAGAATGACCGCTTTATGCTGGGGAAAGAGCTCAAGGAGTGTCGCCCGGACACCCAGCTCAAAATCCTCAAAATCAAAGCCGGGAGCCACCGTACACCCCAAAAAGGAAAACCCGGCTCCAGCAACCGGCCGGGCACCGAACCAGTAACCGGCCGGCACCACGTACTGCACATATTCACCAGCTGTCACATCCTGCCCCAGGATAATCTCCGACAAGATACCTTCCGGTGAAATCATCACCAGTTGCAAAGCACCTCCCAGGTAAAAGTGCCAGGCTTCGTCCTGCCGGATTCTGTGCAGGGCGGAAAAATCATTTTCCAGCAGCAGATACAGAATGGCTGTAGAGACATTCCGATCCCCCGTAAACCCGTCGGGCAGGCATTGATGTGGAATCACAGCGGATGAACGATAGGTTTCCGCATAAAAACCCCCTTCCGGGTGTGTTTGCAACTGGTACCGGCTGACAATGGCTGACGCCAGCTTCTGATCCTCCCATTTCATGATGCTCCCCTTGAAATCCCTCTTTGAAACAGCATACTAAAAAACGGCAGCATGAAAAAGAAAAAACCATATGAGGGGTGCACAATCCGCACTCATCCTTCATAATGTCTTCCTGTTTTTTGTCTCTGTTACCGGTATCACCATGAACCCGCGTCTGAACCTGCTGCAGCCCTATCCATTTGAAAAGCTGCGGCAGCTTTTTTCTGATGCCCGGCCCAACCCGGCATACACGCACATCAACCTGGGTATTGGTGAACCACGACACGCAGCACCGGCGCTGATCAAAAATGCCATCTGCAAGCATCTTGACGGACTGGCAAGCTACCCTGCCACTATCGGACTGGAGTCAATCAGGGAAGCCATCGCCAACTGGCTTGAAGGCCGCTATGCCATCCCCCGGCCAGATCCCGACACTCAGATCATCCCCACGCTGGGTTCAAGAGAGGCGCTGTTTTCACTGGCACAAGCCATTCTGGATCCGTCAGAGCGCGCCGTGGTTGTCTGCCCGAACCCCTTTTACCAGATATACGAAGGCGCGGCCCTTCTTGGCGGCGCCGAACCTTATTTCGTCAACGCCGATCCGGAACGCAACTTTAACTGCGACTATGACAGCGTACCCGAAACTGTCTGGAAAAAAACGCGCCTTTTGTATCTTTGTTCCCCGGCCAATCCAACCGGCGCTGTCCTGACACTGCCGCAATGGGAGAAGCTTTTTGCCCTGTCAGACCGCCACGGGTTCATCATCGCTTCTGACGAGTGCTATTCCGAAATCTATTTTGGTGACAATGCCCCCCTGGGGGGGCTTCAGGCGGCACACTATCTCGGACGTAAAGGTTACCCCCGTCTTGTCATGCTTTCCAGCCTTTCCAAACGCTCCAATGTTCCGGGCATGCGATCAGGCTTTGTGGCCGGTGACGCTGATATTCTGAAAAAATTTCTTCTGTATCGCACCTATCATGGCAGCGCCATGAGCCTGACTGTACAGCATGCATCCATCGCAGCCTGGAAAGATGAAAGCCACGTTATCGAAAACCGGGCAAAATACCAGGCAAAATTCGAGGCCATAACACCGCTTTTGCAGGAGATACTGGATGTGGCCATGCCGGATGCCGGTTTTTATCTCTGGGCCGATGTTTACAAAAAAACCGGCCTGACGGATACCGCATTCGCCAAAAAACTCTATGCTGACTGTAATGTGACCGTTCTGCCGGGATGCTACCTTGCACGGGAAGCGCATGGCATCAACCCGGGCAGCAACCGCATCCGGATTGCACTGGTTGCCGAACAGGATGAATGCATGGATGCTGCCCGGCGCATGATGGATTTCACCAGCCGTTTATAATGACCTTTTTGGTAACGACAGCTACAACAAACTCCCATGACACAAGATCTGCAAAAGACCGTTGAAGATGCCTGGAAAAACCGCATCAACCTGACCGCCCTGTCATCTTCAGCAGAAATCCGCGAAGCCATTAATGAAGTCATCACCCGCCTGGACCAGGGTACCCTGCGGGTAGCGGAAAAACGGGACGGCGAATGGATTGTCAACCAGTGGACCAAACAGGCAGTCCTGCTGTCTTTCCGGATGGAAGAGAATATCTCCATGCCGGTTGGCGCATCCGGCTCGCATGCCATGCACTTTTATGACAAGGTATCCAGTAAATTTGCCACCTATACTGACGCGGATTTTGCTCGTGGAGGATTTCGTGTAGTGCCTCCCGCTGTCGCGCGGCGGGGCAGCTTTATCGGAAAAAATGTGGTCATGATGCCATCCTTCGTCAATATCGGCGCCTATGTGGATGAGGGCACCATGATCGATACCTGGGCAACCGTGGGCTCCTGTGCACAGATAGGTAAACACGTTCACCTTTCTGGTGGTGTCGGTATTGGCGGCGTCCTGGAACCCATGCAGGCCAACCCGACAATCATCGAGGACAATTGCTTCATCGGCGCCCGCTCCGAAATTGTGGAAGGCGTTATTGTGGAAGAAAACAGTGTCATCTCCATGGGTGTCTACATCGGCCAGTCAACCCGCATTTACGACCGCGAAAACGATCAGATTCTTTACGGGCGCGTGCCATCAGGATCGGTTGTTGTCCCCGGCAACCTGCCTTCACCGGATGGCAAATACAGCCTGTACTGTGCGGTAATTGTAAAACGGGTGGATGCGCAAACCCGCGCAAAAACCGCTATCAACGATCTTCTCAGAGATACCTGAAAACCATGAGCGCCACACTGGAACTTGCCAAAAAGCTGATTGCGCAGCCATCCATCACACCGGATGACCATGACTGCCAGAAGCTGCTGATACAGGTGCTTGAGCCCCTCGGGTTTCACTGTGAAACCATTCACTCCAATGGCGTGACCAATCTGTGGGCAAGACATGGCAGCACCCGCCCTCTTGTCATCATGGCAGGCCACACAGATGTGGTTCCGACAGGCCCGCTGGACAAATGGAGTTCCGATCCCTTTATTCCGACCGAGCGCAACGGCAATCTCTATGGACGCGGCGCGGCAGACATGAAGGTACCGGTAGCGGCCATGATCATTGCGGCAAAAGAATTTATTGAAAAACATCCTGGCTACACGGGGTCTATCGCCTTTCTGATTACCAGTGACGAAGAAGGTCCTGCAACAGATGGAACCGTTCTGGTATGCGAAAAACTCCGGGAACGGGGTGAACAACCGGATTTCTGTATTGTCGGGGAACCCAGCTCAATGGGCAAACAGGGCGACATCATTAAAAACGGACGGCGTGGCTCGCTCTCGGGCCGACTGACCGTCAAGGGTATCCAGGGACACATTGCCTATCCCGATATTGCCAAAAACCCCATCCACCTCGCCTTGCCGGCGCTGACTGAACTGGCTGCTGAAAAATGGGATGACGGCAATGCCTGGTACGATCCGACGTCCTGGCAGATATCCAATATCCATGCCGGAACCGGTGCCTACAATGTCATCCCCGGTGAAATCCTTGTCGATTTCAATTTCCGTTTTTCTACCGAACACACCGTGGAAAGTCTGCAAAAACGGGTTCATGCCATCCTGGACAGATACCCGATGGAATACGAACTTGAATGGAACCTTTCCGGATATCCTTTCCTGACACCGGAAGGCACCCTTTGCCAGGCCCTGTCACGTGCGATTATGGAAGAAACCGGTGTCAGCCCTGTTCTTTCCACGACAGGAGGCACGTCGGATGGCCGCTTTATCGCACAGATATGTCCCCAGGTTGCCGAATTCGGCCCCCTGATGACAAGCATTCACCAGATTGATGAACACGTGCCGATTGCCGATATCGAGCCGCTCAAAAACATTTATCGACGCACACTGGAAAACCTGCTTTTGACATGAGTACCGCATCCCCTTCTTTCAATACTATCCGCGACATGCTGCGCCTGGCTGTCACGCGCTTTAACCAGGCCGGGGTCTTTTTCGGCCATGGCAGCAGCAATGCTTTTGACGAAGCGGCCTATCTCATCTTAAGCAGCCTCTCCCTGCCGCTCGACAAACTGGACCCTTTTCTGGATGCCCGGCTGACACCCGAGGAAACCGCCCGCATCCATATGCTGATTGACCGCCGCGTCTCGGAGCGTATTCCTGCCGCTTACCTGACAAACGAAGCCTGGCTGCAGGGATATCGTTTTTATGTGGACAAGCGGGTCATTATCCCCCGCTCCTTCATTGCTGAGCTGATCATGGAGCAATTTGCCCCCTGGGTGGAAAACCCCGAAGAGACTGCCAACATCCTTGAACTGTGCACCGGATCGGGCTGCCTGGCCATCATGATGGCTGACGCCTTTCCTCATGCGGCAATTGATGCCGTTGACCTTTCAGCAGATGCGCTGGATGTGGCCCGGATCAATGTGGAAGAATACCGGCTCGAAAACCGGGTGACACTGATCCAGTCCGACCTGTATGAGGCTCTTCCCGGGAAAAAATATGACCTGATTGTCACGAATCCCCCCTATGTGAACAACACCTCCATGCAAAAGCTGCCCCGTGAATATCAGCATGAGCCGCAGATGGCACTGGCCGGCGGTGATGATGGCATGGATCTTGTCAGGACAATCGTTGCGCAGGCGGGACAATACCTGTCGGATGAGGGTTTTCTGGTTGTCGAAATCGGCAATGAGGCAGCCCACGCAGAAGCAGCCTTTCCCCACCTGGAACTGACCTGGATTTCCACCAGTGGCGGCGATGACCGCGTATTCCTTGTTGACGCGGCCCAACTGCGCTGAATTGTTCCTGCCATGATACGTTTCCAGCAAGTCAGCCTGATGCGAGGAGTCAAATCCCTGCTGGAACAGGCTGATGCCACTCTCAACCCGGGCGAAAAAATTGGCCTGGTCGGACCCAATGGAACGGGCAAGACCAGTCTTTTTTCTCTGCTGAACGGCGAACTGCATCCGGACCAGGGCAAAGTTGATTTTCCCGCCAGCTGGCGCATTTCCTATGTCAAACAGGAAATACCGGCACTGGAAAAAACGGCGCTGGATTATGTTATTGATGGTGACACGCATCTCCGCGAACTGGAATCCCGCCTGAAACAACTCCAGGCAGGACAGGACAACACGGATAACGGTCTGCAGATAGCTGAACTGCATGCCCGGCTGGAAGAGGCCGGCGTCTATACGGTTCGATCTCGTGCAGGACAGCTGCTTTTGGGCCTGGGATTCTCGCAGGAAGAACTGCAACGCCCTGTATCCACATTCTCCGGCGGGTGGCGCATGCGGCTGAATCTGGCCCAGGCGCTGATTGCCCCATCAGACCTGATGCTTCTGGATGAGCCAACCAACCATCTGGACCTTGATGCCATCCTCTGGCTGGAAGACTGGCTCAAACGCTATACCGGCACACTGATCATCATTTCCCACGACCGTGACTTCCTGGATGGCATTGTGAATGTCATTCTGCACATTGATGACCGCAAACTGCGCCGCTACAGCGGCAATTATTCCGCTTTTGAACGCCAGCGCGCCGAACAGCTTGTCCTGATGCAAAGCACCATTGAAAAACAGGCGCGGCGGCGCGCTCATCTGGAATCCTTTATCCGGCGCTTCAAAGCCAAGGCCTCTAAAGCCCGGCAGGCCCAGAGCCGTATCAAGGCACTGGAAAAAATGGAAGAACTGGCACCGCTCAGGGCCGCTGCCGAATTTTCATTCGAATTCCGGGAACCGGAAAGTTCACCCAATCCGCTCCTTGTCATGGAAGACATTGAGGCAGGCTACCCGGCACCTGATGAAAAAACGCCTCCCGCCACGATTCTTTCCCGTATCGGCTTTTCGCTCCAGACAGGAGAACGAATCGGTCTTCTGGGCGTAAACGGCGCCGGCAAATCCACCTTTATCAAAACGATTGCAGGTGAACTCCCTCCTCTCGCCGGCCGCTTCACTACCGGCAAGGGACTCAATATCGGTTATTTTGCCCAGCATCAGGTGGAAATGCTGCGAAACGAGGAAACACCTCTGTGGCATCTCATGCGCATCGCACCTGATGCACGCGAACAGGATCTGCGCAATTTCCTGGGCGGATTTCTTTTTCCCGGCACCATGGCAACCAGCCCCATCGCTCCGCTGTCAGGCGGTGAGAAAGCCCGCCTGGCACTGGCGATGATCGTCTGGCAGCGCCCCAACCTGCTTTTGCTCGATGAGCCGACCAACCACCTGGACCTGGATACCAGGGAAGCGCTGACGGATGCACTGGCGCAGTTTGAAGGCACACTGGTACTGGTATCGCATGACCGCCATCTCCTTCGGGCAACAACCGACCGCTTCCTGATTGTGTCAGATGGCACACTACAGCCTTTTGACGGTGATCTTGACGATTACCGCAACTGGCTTTTCCAGACGCGACTGGGAAAAGAAGCGGAACTGCCGGCATCTTCTGCCGCATCGACAACGAATGGAGAGACAAGCCGGCGCGAACAGCGAAGGATAGAGGCTGAAGAGCGGCAACGTCTGTTTTCCCTGAAAAAACCGGTCGAAGACCGCATCAAACGCATCGAAAGGGAAATGGAAAAATTCCAGGAAAAGAAATCCGCCATTGACAGCCAGATGGCAAACCCGGAAATATATGCCGCTGAAAATAAGGAAAAATTGAAAACCCTTCTGGTTGATCAGGCTTATTACGCGAAAGAACTGGGCCTGCTGGAAGAAGAATGGCTGCAAAAGCAGGAAGAGCTGGAAAAAATAACGGGCTGAATGATATCTACTTTTCCAGAACGGCATCCACTCCGAGATTGGCCAATTCATCCGCACGCTCGTTTTCCGGATGCCCGGCATGGCCCTTTACCCAGCGCCAGTCAATCTCATGTTTCGCCTGCGCTTCATCGAGCATTCCCCATAAATCGGCATTCTTGACCGGTTTTTTTGCCGCGGTTTTCCAGCCCCGGCGTTTCCAGTCGAAAATCCACTCCGTAATGCCTTTTTTCACATATTGGCTGTCTGTATGTAAAACGATTCGACAGGGTCGCTTTAACGCACGCAGCGCCTCAATCACCGCCATCAGCTCCATCCGGTTATTGGTTGTTTCGGCTTCACCGCCGAACATTTCCTTGCGGTGATGTCCTGCAATCAGGATCACCCCCCAGCCTCCCGGCCCCGGATTCCCGCGGCATGCGCCATCTGTGTAAATTTCAACTTCGCTCATTTTTTATCAATTCTCCGGTATGCCATATCCAACCTCAGTTGTTCTGCACGGTTATAATGAAATTTTTGGATCCAGGAACAACTATGGCTGACCTGTCAGAACAAACACTTCATGTAACGGCACTGCCGGCTTTTAATGACAATTACATCTGGCTTATCGACAACGGTACGCATGCGGTTGTCATTGATCCGGGTGAGGCGGAAGTGGTCATGACTGAACTGAAAAAGCGTGCGCTGTCGCTCTCTGCCATTTTACTGACACATCGGCATGATGACCATATCAGCGGCGTACCGCGCCTGCTCACCGAATATGACACGCCTGTCTACGGCCCGAAAAACGACGACATTATCGCCGTCACCCATCCGCTTGAAGAAGGCAGCCCGCTGACCATTGAGGCACTGGGCCTGTCACTGACCGTAATGGATGTGCCGGGACATACCCGCGGACATATCGCCTACTATGCCCGTATGCGGAGATGGCTGTTTTGCGGCGACATGCTGTTTGGCGCCGGTTGCGGCAGGATGCTTGAAGGCACACCGGAAATGATGATTGCCTCGCTGGCAAAATTCACTGCTCTGCCGGATGACACCCTTGTTTTTTGTGCCCATGAATACACCCTGTCGAACCTGAAATTCGCACTCGAAATTGAGCCGGATAACCCGGATATACTGCAGCGCATGCGGGATGATTCCGCAAAGCGGGACCAGATGCAGCCAACGCTGCCCTCCACCATGGCACTGGAAAAGAAAACCAACCCTTTTCTGCGCAACATGGAACCGGACGTGCTGGAACGTCTGCTGTCTTTGGGATTGATCAAGAGCAAAAACACCGTGGATGCCTTTGCTGCCATGCGGGAGTGGAAAAACATTTACCGGTAAAAGCATTGCCTTTCAGGCAATATTATTTCCCTTCGTGGCAGAGGTTTCTGTTTCATGGTGTAATAAAGCCGTAACTTAATCATCAAGGAGATTTGTCATGGCACAAGAAAGCTTTTCCGTCACACTGACGCACAAGGATAATTACCGCTTTGAGGTGGAATTTGAAGATAAATTCCCTGAGTTCGACGTTTATCTTTCAGATGAACCCGAGCCGATGGGGAACAATCGCGCACCGGCACCACCGCATATGCTGATCGCCGCTGTGGCAAACTGCGCTTCCGCCAGCTTCATGTTTGCGGTCAACCGCGCCAAGCAGGATATCGGTGGCATGGTTACCAAGGCAACCTGTCATATCGGACGCAATGAAAACCGTCACTTCCGTATCGTGAAAATTGATGTGGAAATCCAGACCGGCAAGCCTGCCTCCGAAATTGCTGAACTGGAGGATATCCTTTCCCGCTTTGAGGGTATCAGTACCGTCGCGCGAAGTGTTGAAGAAGGTATTGCGATGGAAACAACCGTCATTGACTCGACAGGTAAACGCCTGAAATAGGCACATTTGCAATTTGTGCATGGAACCCGTTATATTCACAGGTTCCATGCACTTTGCCTGTAACAGGCAACCCGGATTTTGCGATAGGAGGAAAACCATGCAAATTGGTCATATCTGTACGACAAACACCATTACCTGCAAGCCGGAGACAACCGTCTTCGAAGCGGCCAGGATGATGCGAAAACATCATGTCGGCACGCTGATTGTCGTTGAGGAAATCAATGGCATGTGTGTACCTCAGGGTATCGTCACCGACAGGGATATTGTCGTGATTGTTCTGGCTGAAGGACTGGACCCCAAAAGCATCAAGGTCGCGGATATCATGAAAGCGGAACTGATGACAGCTATCGCGACAGAAGACATGTTCGAAACCGTGGAACGCATGCGTTACAAAGGGGTTCGCCGCATACCGGTGGTTGACAAGCATGGCGCACTGGTTGGCATTGTCAGTGTTGACGATATCTGGAAATTCCTGGCCAAGGAAGTTACCGAGCTTGCTGAAGTCACTACGCGCCAGCGCAGCCGGGAACAGCTGAGCCGCCGGTAGCTTTTTGCCGCCTTTCCCGGTATACCGTAACGCTGCCTGAAACTGGATGGTCTGAATGTTAGCGCCTGCCTCCAAAAACCTCGTTATCACCATGCATGACTGGCTGGGATCAGCCACCGGCAAATATATACGCGAGTGGGAAGAAGCGCATTACTGTAACCTCACGGCGGATATCTTTGGTTTTCACGCCATACAGATCGGTTTTCCTTCCATCCGCACCCTGTGCGAAAGCCGCATCAAAAACCGCTGGCTTTCCTGCGCCTCATGGTCTGACGCTGTACGAACCAACACCACGGCCAGCCAGAATGGCCAGGCCAACCCCGTTTCTGTTTCCGTATTGCACCGCTTTGAAGAGTTACCGTTTGCCTCACAAAGCATCGACCTTGTCATCCTGCCGCACGTACTGGAATTTGCAGAATCCCCGCATCAGATTCTGCGCGAGGTTGAACGGGTACTGATTCCCGAAGGCCAGCTCATCATCAGCGGCTTCAACCCGGCCAGTCTCTGGGGAATCCGGCAGGCACTGGGCAGAATAACAGGCGCTCACTTTCTGCCGGAATATGCGGAATTCATCAGTCTGTCGCGAATCAAGGACTGGCTGAAACTGCTGGATCTGGAAACCAACCGCGGGCATTTTGGCTGCTACATGCCGCCATGCAAAACGCCAAAATGGCAGGCCCGCTTTTCGTTTATGGAAAAAACCGGCGAAAGATGGTGGCCTTATTTTGGTGCGGTGTACATGGTGCAGGCCATCAAGCGGGTTCGGGGCATGCGTGTCATCGGGCCGGCTGTCCGCAAACGCCCGCAACAGCTTTTTCACAATATTCCGGTCAATAATCAAACCATCCAGGAAAAAGGGCGTCAGAATAATGAACCATCCTCCCGTTCATCATAAAGGGGAAAAAATGGCAGATACACTTGTCCTTGAGCCCAGGCTCCAGTCACTGAAAAACACGGCATGGTGGCTGTATATTTTTCACAGTATTGACCTGGTGATTGCACTGGGCCTTTTTTCGTGGATACCGCTGATCATCAGTTACCTGACGCGCCCCAACACAGAAGGCACATTTGTTTACAGTCACCACACCTGGCAAATCCGTTCCTTCTGGCTGTATTTTGGCCTGGCGGTTTTAGGCTGGGTACTGTTTATGACAGTCATTGGCATCCCGCTGGCCTGGCTGACCTGGGCTATCGCCTGGATATGGAAGGCATACCGGATGATCAAGGGCTTCATGAGCCTGAATAACAATCGGCCCATACCGGTTCCTGCCTGAAAAAAAGTCAGACTTTCAATCTGCGGGCAATGTCAGAACGCCGAAACACCTTGAATGTCCCCATGGCTTTTGCCACCAGCGACTCGCCGTTCCATATCTCGCCCTCGCAGTAGTACATGGTCGTGGAACGGTGCAAAACCCTGCCCGTTCCCCTGACACGGCTTTCTGCCTTGCCTCCGGGCTGAAAAAAGCTGGTTTTCATTTCCACGGTTGCGGCACTGGTTACCCCTTCGACAAGTGAGCGGGCAGCACGGGACATACTGGCATCTAAAAGCGTCATGATAATGCCGCCATGCATGACCTGCCAGCTGTTCATGTGATGGGACTGGAGCCTGATGGCAATTTCTGCCATGCCATCAGCCATGCTGACCAACTCGAATCCAAGTTCATTCAGAAACGGGTTTTCGGTAATTCTCATGGCTTGCCGGGCTCTGTCTTGGCATCTTCACGTTTTTTCAGCCGTTCCACTTTGGCCTTGTTGCGCAGGTAATTCATGTACGCAAACATTTCCTGCTGTGCCGTGCTGCGCATCAATTGGGTTCGCATGGCTTCCCGAATCTGCGGATTGTTCCTGGCGGGTGTTGTGACTTTGTTGATGCGATAGATGACATACCCTTCAGCATAATCCGCCCCGTTGATATAGGTCGGCAATGTGCTGACATTGGCCTTCATGATAGGCATCAGATCAAGTCTGCCTGTCATGTTGATCATCTGACGTGATACGCTGATAGCGGGAGAGAACCCTTTTGGCTCGCCTCCGTCTTTCAGCCTTGCCAGTTCCGCCTCGCCCGCCTCTTTGGCAAACTGGCCCATTTTCCGGGTCAACACCACTTTTTCAATATCGGCTTTCACCTCGTCAAACGGCTTCACCGCTGCCGGATAATATTTGGATATCCGGGCGGCCACCATCAGTTGCGGACCGATTTCAATGGCTTCTGTGTTGTGCTTGTTCTTGATGACTTCATCCGAGAAAACCGCCTGGATAAATTTCGAATTGCCCAGAATAATGTGCTTGGCATATGCCGGGTTCGGCTCACGTGTCAGGTTATCGACTTTCAGGATTTTCAGCTTCAGCTTATCTGCGACAGGCTGCAGACTGTCAGGCTGTTCGTAAACCGTATTGGAAAAAACCTCTGCCGATTCCGCATATTTCTTGCCGGCCAGCTGCGCGCGGATTTCATCCACAACCTGCGAACGAACCGCTACAAGCGGTTTTTCGACCGCCGGCTTGATATCCGTCAGCATAATGATGTGATAACCGAAATCCGATTGCACAACCTCGCTTAACGCCCCTTTTTCCAGAGAAAAGGCAGCATCTTCAAAAGGACGGACCATTTTGCCGCGGGTAAAGAATCCCAGGTCACCCCCCTTTGCGGCCGAGCCCGGATCTTTGGAATTGGCCTTGGCAAGTTCGGCAAAAGCGGCCGGATTTTCTTTCAGTCTGGCCAGAAGCGACTCGGCCTTGTCACGTGCTGCCTTGTGATCGGACTCGGAAGCGGATTTGGGTACTTCAATCAGGATATGGCTGGCGCGGCGCTCCTCCGGCACAGCAAAGCGCCTTGCATTCTGCTCATAATAGGATTTGATGTCCGCTTCACTGATCTTGATGGATTCCTCAATGGACTGCATATCCAGAACAACCATTTCTGCACTGAGATGCTCTGGAATGGAAAACTGGCTGCCATTGCTGGTGTAGTAGGTTTCGAGTTCTTCCGGTGTCACCCTGGCCTGTGAACGATAGTCTGTTCCCTTGAATACCTTGACCTGGACTTCACGCTCCTGCTCAAAAATATCCCATATATGCTCGGTCACTTCCTGCGGCAGATAAAAACCGTACTGCAGCGGCGCGGCAATCTGTTGCTGAACCAGGTCCTGGCGCACCATGGCAAAATGCATCTGGTCTG
Source organism: Oxalobacter sp. OttesenSCG-928-P03 (assembly GCA_030269625.1). Classification (GTDB taxonomy): domain Bacteria; phylum Pseudomonadota; class Gammaproteobacteria; order Burkholderiales; family Burkholderiaceae_D; genus Oxalobacter. Next base: position 25,278 of record JAJDFZ010000004.1, read on the forward strand.
TCAGTCCTTTCGCCTTCAGGCCTGCTTCGTACCGCTCCCTGTCCAGCTTGCCATCTTCCGTTGTGAGACCGGGAATTTCCATGATTTTCTGCAATACAACCACATCAGGAATCGTCAGTTTTTCAGCTGCGATTTCAGTAGCGATAACCCGGTTGTCAATCAGCCCTTCCAGCACCATCCATTTGAAATTGGGGGATTCAATCCATTTGGGATCAAACTGCTGGCCGGCACGCTGACGCAATATGCCAGCCTGCTCTCTTTGTGCGTTGTCCCATTCCTGCTCGGAAATGGTTTTTCCATCCACTTTGGCGGGCGCATTGCCATCACCCAGCATGTCATAACCCTGGACTCCGAAAAAAATAAAAGAAGGAACAATAAAGACCAGAAGAATAATCTGGGTAAGAAGTTTGTTGCGGCGTATCAGCTCTAACATGACAATCAATCCGTAGCAGCAGAATTAAAACAGAAAATGTATAAAAAAAGGCGAACTTGCGTTCGCCTTTTCAGTTTTTTGGCGGAGTGGACGGGGCTCGAACCCGCGACCCCCGGCGTGACAGGCCGGTATTCTAACCAACTGAACTACCACTCCTTTAAACTTCCAGTCTGACTCTTGGTGGGTGCTGAGAGGCTTGAACTCCCGACCTACGCCTTGTAAGGGCGCCGCTCTACCAACTGAGCTAAGCACCCGTTAAACCTTAGTCAGTCAAACTTTTTGGCGTTTGTCACTACGCCAGCAAAACCATTAGTTTACCGCATCTTTTAAAGCTTTACCAGCCTTAAATTTAGGAACTTTTGCAGATTTGATTTTGATGACTTCACCAGTGCGCGGATTACGGCCGGAACGGGCGGCACGCTGACCGACACTGAATGTACCAAAACCAACCAGTGTAACGCTTTGATTTTTCTTCAGAGTAGTTTTTACAGCATCAATCATGGCATCCAGAGACCGGGCGGCTGCGGCCTTGGAAATATCTGCTGACTTGGCAATATGCTCGACGAGCTCAGATTTATTCACGCAATTTCCCCTTAAAAATTATGTTGGACTCACAAAATATTTCCTGTAGCGCACATTAAACGCGTGCACCATAAACCTGTCAAGAAAAATCTGTTCTGTAGAAAACAAATCAGACTTCCAATATATATGTTACTGCGCGGACCTGCAATGCCCATTTTATGCATATTTGACACAAAATGATGATTAAAAAGAGGCAAATCTGTTCCTTTTACATCACAAAAAACCAACAAGTTACTGTTTTTTTTCGGTAATTGCCTCAGCATCCTTTTTCTTTCTCATGTGTAGCATTGACGCAACTTCGTGAGACAAAAGACACAACAAAACAACAAATCCCCCCGTTAATGTTTCTCCTGACGGCACTTCATTTATTCCGATCCAGACCCACAGGGGCCCCAGGACAATTTCCAGCATGGCAACCAGTGCCATTTCTGCCGGTAACAGAAAACGGGACACATACACCAGCAGGAGACACGGAACACCCAGTTGAAAAATGCCAAGAACAGCCAAAATCCCTATATCGGACACAGGGGCTTCGAGTGGAAATGCCAAAGGAATCATCGCTGCCGACGATAAAACCCCTCCCAGAAAAATGGCCGGCATCATGTCAATGTTTTTTCCGGCCCTGCTGAAAACCATATAGTTAATGGCATAGGCAAAAGGCACGGCCAGCGCAAACAAAAGTCCCGCCAGGTGCGCACCCTCCAGGCCATCCACATTTCCCGCAAAAATCCAGGCCACTCCCATAAAAGCCAGCACGATGGCAACCCATGTCCGCCGTGAGGTTTTCTGTCCCAGAAAAAGCCAGGCAAAAAAAGCGGTTAAAAGTGGTGTAATACTGCCGACAATCAGGGTATTGGCAACGGTGGTCAATGCCAGCGACAGCATGAAGCAGGTAAAAATCACAGCCCACATCGCCGCTGACAGAAAACCGGGCCATCCCATATTTTTCAGACTGTGCCAAAAACGTGATTTTCCGGCTGTCAGAAGATAAGCGGCGACAAAAAGTGCTGTAAAAAAGCTGCGCCAGAAAACAATTTCAACATTTCTGACTTCCGCCAGTTGCCGGGTAAATATGCCTGCCATGCTCCACAAAAGCGGAACCAGAACCATCAGCAAAAGGGCATATCGTCTGGCAAGCGGCGGACTCATAAATGATCAATGGTCAGTCTGGCGTGCTGCCCGCTTCCGCTCATATTCCTTTAAAAAGCGTTTGCGGAAACGGATACTTTTCGGCGTGATTTCAACCAGTTCGTCATCGTTGATAAATTCAATCGCATATTCGAGTGACAACTGGATCGGCGGCGTCAGCCGCACAGCCTCATCGCTGCCGGAAGCACGGACATTGGTAAGCTGCTTTCCCTTGATGGGATTAACCACCAGGTCATTTTCACGGGAATGAATGCCAATGATCATGCCTTCATAAACCGGATCATTATGGCTGACGAACATCCGGCCCCGATCCTGCAGCTTCCATAAGGCATAGGCAACGGCCGCGCCATCGTCCTGCGAAACCAGTACACCGTTTCGGCGGCCGGCAAAAGCCGGTCTGTCTTCATCGACCGGATAATAATCATCAAAGATATGGCTCATCAGGCCTGAACCGCGCGTTAATGTCATATATTCACTCTGAAAGCCGATCAGCCCCCTGGCGGGGATACGGTATTCCAGCCTGACACGGCCCTTGCCATCCAACTGCATATCCTGAAGTTCCCCGCGACGGCGGCCCAGTTCTTCCATAACAGCTCCCTGCCCTGACTCTTCCAGATCGACTGTCAGCAGTTCGTATGGTTCGTGCCTTTTGCCATCAATCACCCTGTACACCACCGTTGGCCGTGAAACGGCAAATTCATAGCCTTCGCGGCGCATGTTTTCAATCAGGATCGTCAGATGCAATTCCCCTCGTCCGGAGACCTCAAAAACGGTTTCATCGTCGGTCAGCGCAACTCTGAGCGCAACGTTCGATTTCAGTTCCCGCTCAAGCCGTTCACGCAACTGGCGGCTCGTGACAAACTTCCCCTCCCGTCCGGCAAAAGGCGACGTATTCACCATGAAATTCATTGTCATGGTGGGCTCATCGACTGACAGCATGGGAAGCGCATCCGGCTTTTCAGGCGCACAGACGGTTGAACCAATATCAATCTCGTCAATGCCATTAATCAGAACAATATCTCCCGCGAGGGCTTCATCCACCTGGACTCTTTCAAGTCCTTTGAAATGCAGCACCTGGTTTATCCTGGCCCTGACCGGTGATGCCTCTTCGCCATTAAGGACGACAACATCCTGAAGAGGATGAATACGTCCGCGATTGATCCGGCCAATCCCGATTTTGCCGACATAGGAAGAAAAATCCAGGGAAGAAATCTGTATCTGGAGTGGTCCATCGGGATCGGCTTCGCGTATCGGCACATATGCCAGAATCGCCTCAAACAGGGGACGCATTGTACCGGAACGGGCTTCCGGATCCGTTGAGGCGTAACCGTTCAATGCAGACGCATATATGACAGGAAAATCCAGTTGCTCCTCAGTCGCGCCGAGCTTGTCAAACAGTTCGAAAGTCGCATTCACAACCCACTCAGGGCGGGCACCCGGACGGTCAATCTTGTTGACAACCACAATCGGTTTTAATCCAAGAGCAAGCGCTTTTCTGGTGACAAAACGGGTCTGAGGCATGGGCCCCTCAACCGCATCCACCAGGAGCAGCACGCTGTCCACCATGGACAGCACTCGTTCGACTTCACCGCCAAAATCAGCATGGCCCGGAGTATCAACAATATTGATATTCGTTCCCTCGTATTCCACGGCACAGTTTTTTGCCAGAATGGTAATACCGCGCTCCCGCTCCAGATCATTGGAATCCATGACCCGTTCACTGACTGCCTGATTTTCACGAAAGGTTCCGGACTGATGAAGTAATTGATCAACCAGCGTGGTTTTGCCATGATCAACGTGCGCGATAATGGCAATATTTCGAATGGCCCGATTGGTTGTTGACATAAATCTCCGATGTTGGGCTTGATAAATGGAAAGCGGCGATTGTATCACGCTGCCTGTCACACTGCCTGAGCAGTCCGGGCGGCGTCAGGTCATAATCAGCCTGTCAGGGGCCAGCACGCTGCCATGCCTGATCAGGGCTGTACCGAGAAGTTTCTGACTCACAAAAGCGTACACCCGGACTCTTTCAGCCGCCTCGGGAACAAACAGTTTTTCTTTTTCGAGTGACAGCCTTTGCCCGTGCATGAAACGTTTTGCATGGTCCTCTGACAGATGGACAGCGGGAAAGGTTGAAAGAAGAAAATCCACCGGTTTCAGAATGGATTCCCCCCGGGAACGGTCTGTCTCTTCAATATCGTCCAGCGTACTGGCATCACTTATTTCAAGCTGGCCGACCCTGGTGCGCCGCAGAGAATGCAGATGGGCGCCACACCCCAGTGTCTCACCGATATCTTCACCCAGAACACGAATATAGGTGCCTTTGCTGCATGAAACACGCAAGGTCAGAAAAGGGGGGGAAAAATCCAGGAGGGTCATATCATGAATCGTTATCCGCCTTGCCTCACGCTCGACTTCAATGCCGGCACGAGCATACTCGTACAGGGGCTTGCCATCCCGTTTCAGCGCAGAATGCATGGGAGGAACCTGGTCAATTTCACCCACAAAGCGGGATAAGGCGGCCTTAACCTCGGCCAGCGTAATCCCTTCTGCATCCTGCTCTGAAACAACCTCGCCTTCCGTATCTCCTGTTGATGTCCGGATACCGAGCCGGACAGTGGTCTCATAGGTCTTGTCCGCGTTAAGCAAGTCCTGTGCAAATTTGGTCGCCTCACCAAAGCACAGGGGCAAAAGCCCTGTTGCAAAAGGATCAAGGGTACCGGTATGTCCGGCTTTTTTGGCATTCAGCCTGCGTTTGGCACGGACAAGCGCATCATTGCTCGACAGTCCGGCGGGCTTGTCCAGAAGCAGGACTCCGTGCACAGGCAGGCGCGGTTTGCGGGATGGTGCGGCAGACATAACAGGGGAATCGTTCAGAAAAAGTCGGGCTTACTCCGCGCCGTCATCGTCTTTGGCTCTTTGCGAATTGGCCTGATCAATGAGATCGGAAAGCGCCATGCCACGCACAACCGAACGGTCATATTCAAAACGCAATTGTGGCAGGGTATGGATATGCAGGCGCCTGCTCAACTGGTTCCGGATAAAACCATTGGCTTTTTCGAGTCCCTGGAGCGTTTCCCTGACAGCTTCCTCGCTGTCATTAAGCGTCGTAAAAAAAACCTTCGCATAGGCATAATCCGGCGTCACCTGGACCTCAGTGATGGTGACCAGTCCGACACGCGGATCTTTCAGTTCAAAAGTCAGTATCTCGGACAGATCCTTCTGGATCTGGTCTGCGACCCGCAGGCTGCGGTCGGGAATTGATCTGCCACGCTTTGCCATTGCTCATTTCCCTTTCATGATAAAACCCCGTGCAATTACAGGGTTCTGGCGATCTCCTGAACCTCGTAAACCTCAAGCTGGTCGCCTTCTTTGATGTCGTTATAGCCTTTGAGCGTCAGACCGCATTCAAATCCGGATTTGACCTCACGTACATCGTCCTTGAAGCGCTTGAGTGAGTCAATCTCACCTGTCCAGATAACCACATTGTCACGCAGCAGATGCACCATGGAACCGCGCCTGACCAGTCCCTCCAGAACGAAACAACCGGCGATGGAACCAATACGGCTGACATGAATAACCTGGCGGATGTCCACGAGACCCAGCGTCTGCTCGCGTTTCTCGGGTGTCAGCATGCCTGACATGGCGGCCCTGACATCGTCAATCGCATCATAAATGATATTGTAATAGCGGATATCAATGCCATGCGTTTCCGCAAGCGCACGTGTCTGGGCATCTGCACGGGTATTAAAGCCGATAATCACGGCACCGGATGCGACGGCAAGGTTAACGTCAGATTCGGTAATACCACCCACAGCAGCATGCACCACCTGCAAGCGGACTTCATCCGTTGACAGTTTGAGCATGGAACTGGTGAGCGCTTCCTGTGAACCCTGCACATCGGTCTTGATAATCAGCGGAAGCGTTTTCACTTCGCCTTCAGATATCTGGTCAAACATGTTCTCCAGTTTGGCTGCCTGCTGTCTGGCCAGCTTGACGTCACGGAATTTGCCCTGCCGGAAAAGCGCAATTTCACGCGCCTTGCGCTCGTCTGTCATGACCAGCACTTCTTCACCGGCGGCAGGAACTCCTGTCAGCCCCTGAATTTCAACTGGAATACTCGGCCCGGCTTCAGTAATGGGTTTGCCGTTTTCATCCAGCATAGCCCTCACGCGGCCAAATTCCTGCCCGACGAGAACCACATCCGCTCTGTGAAGCATACCGGACTGCACCAGAACCGTTGCAACAGGACCACGCCCTTTATCCAGACGCGCTTCAATAACCAGACCTTTTGCCGGCACATCCACTGGCGCGGTAAGCTCCAGAATCTCTGCCTGCAAAAGCACGTTTTCCAGAAGCGAATCGATACCCTGGCCGCTTTTTGCCGATACGGGAACAAAAGGCGCATCACCGCCATACTGCTCAGGGATGACATCTTCTGCTACCAGTTCCTGGGTGACCCGGTCCACATTCGCGCCGGATTTATCGATTTTGTTGATCGCCACGACAAGCGGAACACCAGCTGCCTTGGCATGGGCAATCGCTTCCTTGGTCTGTGGCATCACACCATCATCTGCTGCAACAACCAGAATAACGATATCGGTTGCCTTGGCACCCCGTGCGCGCATGGCCGTAAAAGCCTCGTGGCCCGGCGTATCAAGGAACGTAATCATCCCGTTTGGCGTTCTGACATGGTATGCGCCGATATGCTGGGTAATACCGCCCGCTTCGCCTGACGCAATTTTTGTCCGGCGGATGTAATCCAGAAGGGAGGTTTTGCCGTGGTCCACGTGCCCCATGACCGTCACAACCGGCGCCCGGGGAAGCAGTTCCGCATCCACGTTTTCACCCATGGCAGCCAGTTCGGCCTCATGATCCTGAATTTTTGCGGCAAAGGCCTTGTGGCCCATTTCTTCGACCAGGATCATTGCCGTTTCCTGATCCAGCACCTGATTGATCGTCACCATCTGCCCCAAAAGCATCAACTGTTTGATGACTTCAGATGCCTTGACAGCCATCTGGTGGGCAAGTTCAGCAACGGTAATGGTTTCCGGTACATGAATATTTTTGACAATCGCTTCGGTCGGCTGCTGAAAATTGCTTTCCCGCTCCGCGGACTGCTGGCCCTTACGGTTCTTCGATCCGCCACCGCTTCGCCATCCATCACGTGAACCGGTTGTAGCGGCGCCACGGGTTTTCATCCCTGTGCCGCGTTTTTTCGCAGCGTCTTCCTGCCAGATGGAGGCCACATTGGCAGACTTGATTGATTTTTTCTCGGCTGTGCCCTTCTTCTCATCTTTGGCCGGAGCCGTTTTCTTTTCTGCCGGGCGGCGCAGGGTCGTATCTTTCTTTTTCGCTTCCTCAGCAGTTTCTGCTGCCGGCTCAGGCTGCTTGGGCGCCTTTTTGGGAGAGGTCATCATGGCCTTAATCTGTGCCACCTCGTCTTCAACTGCCTGCCGGGTTTTCTCAGCCTCTTCAGCGGCTTTTCTGGCCGCTTCAGCAGCATCTTCAGCCGCTTCTCCTGCTTTTTCCGCTACCGGCTGCTCATCATGCTCCTCTGCTTTTTGGCGCGCCTCTTCTTCCGCTTTCTGTCGAGCAGCCTTTTCGGCTTCAAGCTGGGCAAGCTGTGCCTGCTTTTCGCGCAACTCCGCTTCCTGACGCGCAATCAGTTCGGCCTGGCGACGAGCCTCTTCTGCGCGTTTTTTCTGCTCTGCCTCATCAATAATCGGAGCCGGTGGTGCCTTGGGAGCGGTTTTTTCAGCCGCGGCCGCCGGATCTTCGCGCTTGAATGTCCGTTTTTTGCGGACTTCAACCTGAATTGTGCGTGATTTACCGGATGCATCAGCCTGCTTGATCTCGCTGGTTTCCTTGCGGGTGAGCGAGATTTTTTTCTTCTCTTCTGCAGGATTGCCGTGCGATCCGCGCAGATAACTCAGCAATTTATCCTTGTCTGCATTGGTCAGAGAGTCATTTACTGATTTTTTTTCCACTCCCGCATTGCGCAACTGACTCAGCAGCGCTTCGGCCGGCATATTCAGTTCAGCAGCAAATTGAGCTACGTTATTAGTCGCCATTCCTTCCTCTTTCCTGTCTGACACGGTTCAGTTTGCGGGACTCCCCGCAATTACTTCGCCTCGATCAATTCCCACGCGCGCGACTGTAATGCCTTCGCATCTTCATCATATTTGGCATCGATGAGCGCCATCTCATCATCCGTCACATCTTCAAAACCATTTTCAATCAGCTCGCGCGCACGTTCTGTCGACAAAGCGAGGATAGCGCCAAATTCATCATAGGCAAGGCCGCCAAATGCCTCCATTGTCTTGATGCCGGCCAATCCCAGCTTGCCCGCCGTACCTCTGTCCATTCCTTCCAGATTGATCAGCTCCGGTTCCATATTGGACATGCCCTCTTCAGACGCAATCGCCTCTGTTACCAGTGCGTCGCGTGCACGGGTGCGCAATTCATTGACGGTTTCTTCATCAAAAGCTTCTATTTCAAGCATTTCATTGATGGGAACATAGGCAATTTCCTCAAGCGCGGAAAAGCCTTCTTCAATCAGAATATCCGCAACCTCCTGGTCCACATTGAGTTTGTCCATGAAAAGACTGCGAATACCGGCCGTTTCCATCGCCGATTTGTCGGCGGATTCCTCCGCCGTCATGATATTGATCTTCCAGTTGGTCAGATCTGACGCCAGACGGACATTCTGTCCGCTCCGGCCAATAGCGATGGCCAGATTTTCCTCGTCAACAATCACGTCCATGGCATGCTGCTCTTCATCAACCACAATAGAAGAAACGTTTGCCGGAGCCAGTGCGCCAATGACAAACTGCGCCGGATCTTCAGACCACAGCACGATATCCACGCGTTCGCCGCCCAGCTCACCGGTTACGGCCTGCACCCTTGACCCCCTGATCCCCACGCAGGTACCAATCGGATCGATACGTTTGTCGCTGGTAAATACCGCGATTTTCGCGCGCACACCCGGATCACGCGCCGCTGATTTGATCTCAAGCAGCCCCTGCTCCATTTCAGGCACTTCCAGTTCAAACAGCTTGATAATGAATTCCGGCGCGGTGCGGGACAAAATGACCTGCTGCCCTCTTGCATTTCTGTCAACGCGCAGAATGTAGGCGCGAACACGGTCGCCGACACGCAGGTTTTCCTTGGGAATCATCTGATCTCTTGGCAGACGTGCCTCGATCTTGCCGGATTCCAGGATGGCATCGCCACGCTCCATTCTTTTGACCGTACCGGTAACCATCGAATCACCGCGGGCAAGAAAATCCGTCAGAATCTGCTCACGCTCCGCATCGCGGATACGCTGCAGCACAATCTGTTTGGTATCCTGCGCAAAACGGCGGCCGAACTCGATCGACTCGATATGTTCTTCAAGATAATCATCCACTTCGATATCAGAGATCTGCTCCTTTGCCTCGAAGTGAAGAATTTCCTGGTCAGGCAGCTGTAATCCCGCTTCATCGGGAACAACATGCCACCGGCGGAAAGTTTCAAACTCACCGGTTTTGCGATCAATTGCCACCCTGATATCCACATCACCCGGATAACGTTTTTTGGTTGCAAGAGCCAAAGCGTGCTCAAGTGCGCCGAGAACGATTTCCCTGTCGACGTTTTTTTCACGCGCGAGCGCATCAACCAGTTGCAGAATTTCGAAACTCATTTTTTTCGGCCCCTAAAATTCACCTGCGGCACCAACCGTGCCTTATCCACATCAGAAAGAGAAAAGTGCAACAGCGCTGCACCTTCCTTCGTATCAAACTCCAATGCCAGTTCGTCGCCTTCAGGTTCCTGTAATATGCCCTGAAAAACCCGCCGGTTTGACATTTCCTCAACCGGCATACGCAACCTGACATTGGCCTCCATACCCGCAAAGCGGACATAATCGGAAAATCTTTTCAGCGGCCGATCCAGGCCGGGAGAGGAGACTTCCAGACGCTCATAATCCACATCCTCAACTGTCAGGACATGTGACAATTGATGACTGACAATTTCGCAGTCTTTTACCGTAATGCTGCCTTTCGCAAGCTCTTCCGGCATGAAATCGATATATACGCGCAAAAGCCCGCCTGATGCACGTTCAATATCCACCAGATCATAACCACAGCCATTCACTGTTTTTTCTATCAAATCCTGCAGCAAACCCGCCCCCGGTCAACAGTCTGCGTAGACAGTTCCACGCTTTTCCATTGTTTCAATGAAAAAAAAATGGGCGTGCGCCCATATTCGTGTTTCAAACTTTTCCTGAAAAACCACATCAATATTCTATTATATACAATTAGATACATGACCGCAATGCTTTATACATACCATTTGAACCAAAATATCCCTCTTTGTCCTGCCCCCACTTTTTAGCCTCTTGAAGTCACTCGTTGTAAAATCGGATATTTTTAATTCTTTCATTTTTACCGGAAGCACATACCGGTTATCAGGCTGCATACCAGATGTCAGAAAAATCCTTGTACAATGAATCATCCATCCAGGTTCTCAAAGGACTGGAACCTGTCCGTCAGCGTCCTGGAATGTATACGCGGACAGAGAGTCCTCTTCATATCATTACCGAAGTTATCGACAATGCTTCTGATGAGGCCATCGCCGGTTTCTGCCAGAATATCCGGGTAACACTTCATGTCGATGGCAGCATCAGCGTCGAAGATGACGGCCGGGGCATCCCGGTCGGCCGCCATCCTGATGAGAAAATCCCGACTATTGAGGTTATTTTTACGCGCCTGCATTCAGGCGGCAAATTCCAGAAAGGCATGGAAAATGCCTATACATTCTCTGGCGGACTGCATGGAGTGGGCGTATCCGTCACCAATGCACTTTCCAGAAAAGTAGAGGTCAGCGTCTGGCGCGACAGGAAATTCCATGAAATCACCTTTATGGATGGCGAAGTCTCTGAATCCCTGAGATCACGCGGATTGTCACGAGGTGAAAAAAAATCGGGGACAAAAGTCACCGTCTGGCCGGATCCGAAATATTTTGACAGTGCCGCCATTCCACCTGGCGAGTTGCGCCACCTGCTTCGCTCCAAAGCCATTTTGCTGCCCGGCATCGTTGTCTCTCTTTTTGACGAAAAAACAGGAGAAACCGAAACCTGGCAATACGAAAACGGTTTTCGCGGCTATCTGTCCGGACAACTGGGGCTGGAAACGGATGAAGACACCGTTATCCCCCTTTTTGAAGGCGAACATTATGCCGGCAGCGCCCAGGAAGGTTTTGCTGTTGGCGAAGGCGCGGCCTGGATCGTCGCCTGGACAGCGGAAGGTCCCCTTGTGCGCGAGTCCTTTGTCAACCTGATCCCGACTTCGGCTGGTGGCACGCACGAAAGCGGGCTGCGTGATGGCCTCTTCAATGCGGTTAAAAGTTTTGTGGAAATGCATTCACTCCTGCCAAAAGGTATCCGCCTGCTTCCTGAAGATGTTTTTGCCCGGGTTTCCTTTCTCCTGTCTGCGAGAGTGCTTGATCCCCAGTTTCAGGGGCAGATCAAGGAAAGGCTGAACTCCCGCGACGCCGTAAGGCTGGTATCACATTTTGTCCGCCCGCCACTGGAACTGTGGCTGAACCAGAATGTGGACCAGGGGCGCAAGCTGGCTGATCTCGTCATCCGGCAAGCCCAGTCCCGCCTGCGTTCCGCACAGAAAGTCGAAAAAAAGAAATCGTCCGGCGTGGCTGTTTTGCCTGGCAAACTGACGGATTGCGAATCCTCGGACATTACCCGAAACGAACTCTTCCTGGTTGAAGGCGATTCCGCCGGCGGCTCGGCAAAAATGGGCCGGAACAAGGAATTTCAGGCAATCCTCCCCCTGCGCGGTAAAGTGCTGAACTCCTGGGAAACGGAAAGAAACCGCCTGTTTGCCAATCAGGAAATACACGATATTTCCGTCGCCATTGGCGTTGATCCTCATGATGCGAACGAAACACCTGATCTTTCCGGCCTGCGTTATGGAAAAATCTGCATCCTTTCGGATGCTGATGTGGATGGCTCGCATATCCAGGTACTGCTTTTAACCCTGTTTTTCCGTCATTTTCCCAAGCTGATAGAAAACGGCAATATTTATGTCGCCCGCCCCCCCCTCTATCGTGTTGATGTGCCTGCCCGCGGCAAGCGCCCCGTTCAGAAACTCTATGCGCTGGATGAAAGCGAACTTTTTTCCATTCGCGATAAATTGCGCAAGGAAGAAATCAGGGACAGCGCCCTGACGATTTCCCGTTTCAAGGGACTGGGAGAAATGAATGCCGAACAGCTGTGGGAAACCACACTGAACCCGGATACCCGCCGCCTGCTTCCTGTCACTCTGGGCGAAATGGGACAGCAGAATTCCGAAGCACGCTTCCAGATGCTGATGGGCAAAGGAGAAGCCGCGGCCCGCCGGGCGTGGATGGAAGAACACGGACATGAAGCTGAGGCCGATATCTGATTAATGGATTTGATATGGACAAGATAAAACAACCTGGCCTCTTTGATCAGCCAACTCCGGAGCCGGCTGGCGACGAGGAAGCGCTGACACTGGCCGCTTTTGCCGAACGCGCCTATCTTGATTACGCGATTTCGGTTGTCAAGGGCCGCGCACTCCCGGATGTCTGCGATGGACAGAAGCCGGTCCAGCGCCGCATTTTATATGCCATGAACGAGCTGGGACTGACCACAAACGCCAAGCCAAGGAAATCAGCAGCCGTTGTGGGCGATGTCCTGGGCAAGCTGCATCCGCACGGGGATCAGTCTGTTTATGATGCGCTGGTCCGGATGGCACAGGATTTTTCCATGCGTTACCCCTTGATTGACGGACAGGGAAATTTCGGTTCCCGTGATGGCGACGGCGCAGCGGCCATGCGATACACCGAAGCCCGGCTGACACCTATTGCCGAGCTGCTCTTGGATGAGATTGACCAGGGCACCGTCGATTTTGTCCCCAATTATGATGGTTCTTTTGAAGAACCGCGCATCCTGCCGTCCCGGCTGCCCCTGACGCTCTTAAACGGTTCTTCCGGCATCGCCGTGGGACTGGCAACGGAAATCCCTCCGCACAACCTCACAGAAATCGCCAGGGCAGCCATCGCCCTTATCCGTCAGCCGAAAATCACCCATGCCGAATTGATGGAGCTGGTTCCGGGTCCGGATTTTCCGGGAGGCGGCCAGATTATTACCGCACCCGGACAGATTGCAGAAATGTATGAAAATGGCCGTGGCAGCCTCAAGGTGCGTGCCAGATGGGAAATCGAAGAAATGGCGAGAGGGCAGTGGCAAATCGTAGTCAATGAACTTCCGCCAGGCACATCATCTCAGAAAGTGCTTGAAGAAATCGAAGAGATGACAAACCCCAAGGTCCGCGCCGGGAAAAAATCGCTGACACCGGAACAGAATGCCCTGCGCCAGACCATGTTGGGCATTCTGGACAGCATTCGTGACGAATCCAGCCGGGACGCGCCTGTCCGGCTCGTATTCGAACCCCGCTCAAAACGGCAGGATCCTGATGAATTCATGCAAATTCTGCTGACGCACACATCACTGGAAAACAATACCTCTTTGAATCTGGTCATGATCGGCCTTGATGGCCGTCCCCGCCAAAAGGGATTGCGTCACATTCTGCAGGAATGGATTGATTTCCGTTTTGAGACAGTTCGACGCCGCTCGGAATGGCGCCTGGGCAGAGTGGATGACCGCATTCATATTCTCGAGGGCCGGGAAATGGTCCTGCTGAATATCGACAAGGTTATTCGCATTATTCGCGAATCGGATGACCCAAAGGCATCATTGATCAAGGCGTTCAAGCTGTCTGAGCGCCAGGCTGAAGATATTCTGGAAATCCGCCTGCGCCAGCTGGCAAGGATGGAAAAACTCCGGATTGAACAGGAACTCTCCCAGCTTCGCGAAGAAAAAGAGGCATTGCATGACCTTTTGAACAATCCCGCTTCCATGAGAAGGCGAGTCATCAGGGAAATCGAGGCTGACCAGCGAAAATTCGGTGATCCCAGGCGGACACTGATAGAAGAAGCCAGGCGTGCTTCAGTTGAACAGAAAATCGTTGATGAACCTGTCACGGTGATTATTTCGGAAAAAGGATGGGTACGCTGCCGTTCAGGGCATGGACACAATCTTTCTCAACTGAACTTCAAGGCAGGTGATACCCTGTACGACACATTTGAGTGTCGCAGCACAGACCACCTCCTGGCATTCGGATCAACAGGACGCATTTATTCTGCTGCGGTTCACCAGCTCCCAAACGCGCGCGGCGACGGTATGCCTATTACAACCTTTATTGAGGTGGCGCCAAACGATCAGATTACGCACTATTTCGCAGGCTCTGCCGACATATCGCTCCTGATTGCCACCCGTTCCGGTTATGGCTTTGGAGCAAAAGTAAGCGACATGACCAGCCGGGTTCGCCAGGGCAAACTGTTTATCACTCTCGAAAAAAACGAAACGCTTCTGCAGCCAAGGCCGATCAGGGATGAGGACAAATGGATTGCCTGCCTGTCCAGGCAGGGACGCTTTCTGCTGTTTTCAGTTGAAGAACTCCGCCATCTCTCTGGTGGCGGACATGGTGTTATCCTGATGACACTGGACCCGAAGGAAACGCTGCTTTCAGCTGTTCCGGTCAGTGATAAAGGCTGCGTTGTCGTCTGCCTTGCCAAAAACCAGACGCGCCATGAAGTCCGGATATCGGGCAACCATATGACAGCCTATTCCGGCAAAAGAGCGCGGAAAGGCCGCGTCATTGAATCCCGTTTCAAACCGGTTAATCTGGAGCCTGTACAGCAGGTATCCAATCCGGAAGAATCCCCGGAAAAATAGGGCGGACCACATCGTAAAACGCAAATAAAAATCCAGCCTTTCATGGCTGGATTTTTGTTCATGAAAACCAAAAAAACTTAGCGCCAGGACTTATTAAATTGCTGCCTGCGAAAAGCTGATTTTTCTGCCCGGCACGGCAACACCGGCAGGCAGAAAAAAGCGGCTTTGCGGCAGGTAAATTAATAGATCCCGAGCCTATTCAATCTCGGCAATCATTTCCATTTCCACACACGCCCCTGTCGGAATCTGTGCCACGCCAAATGCTGACCGCGCATGCCGTCCCTTTTGCCCGAAAACTTCCACGAGTAATTCTGATGCGCCATTGGTCACAAGATGATGGTCTGTGAAATCTCCGGTCGAATTGACCAGACTCAGTACCTTGACAATCCGTTTGACGCGATTGAGATCGCCGCCACATGCCGCCTGGAGTGTGGCCATCATATCAATAGCAATATGGCGTGCAGCAAGCCGCCCTTCTTCAATCGAGATATTTTTACCGAACTGGCCAACGTAAGGCTGACCATTTTTTTTGGCAATATGCCCGGATAAATACACCGTATTTCCTGTCTGCACGTACATGACATACGCGGCAACCGGTTCGGCCACTTCCGGCAATTCAATCTGCAAAGCCTTCAATCTTTCATAGCATGACATATTCGATTCCTGTTTTATCCCGTTTGAGCGTTATATTGTATAGCGTTACCTGAATTAAAAATTATATCGGCACAATACCGCTTTTAAATATGTTTCCGGGAAATAATTTTTTTAAAAAACCGATAAAATATGGCTTCTACAAAGAAACGCATCATTATTTAACAAAACAAATGACCGACTCAACAACAAAAACATCTCCTGAAAAAATTCACACCCCTATTGATGACCATTTTTATAAACTGGTTGGAAATGAGCCCGTACATTGCACCCTGATGGAATACGCAGAAAACATGCAATCCGGGGCCAACCGGATTGTGGCGCAGAATAAAATAGGGGAATTACTTGTCTCGACCATATTTACAGGCATTGATTATTCTTTCGGCCTGGGAGAAAAACGTCTTTTCGAAACGGTTATCTTCGGGATGGAGGATGATATTCATCCGAAATGGCAGCACGCAACATGGGATGAGGCGAAAAAAGAGCATAATCGTATTGTTAAAATCATTGAAGAAGAAGGAACTGATTCAATAAAAAAGCAAATCAGGGAAAAGACTGCTCAATGAGCTGATAATACATCCTGCCTGAAGAAACAATATGTCCGCCTGCCACATTATTCTTGACACAAATGTCTGCCTGGACCTGTTTGTCTTCCGGGACCCGCGTTGCATGGAACTGATGCAGATGCTGAAAAACCGGACTGTAAGCGCTTTGACACGAAACGATTGCCGCGACGAATGGCTGCGGGTTCTGACTTACCCGTCGCTGTCGCTGGATAATACCATTCGGGAAAAATGCATAGCTAAATACGATGAAATGATTTTCTGTGCCGATATTGAAAAAAAGGATTATGCTTTGCTTCCGTTATGTCATGATCAGGATGACCAGAAGTTCCTTGAACTGACGTATGACGCTAAAGCCGGATTCCTGATTACAAAAGATAAGGCCCTGTTAAAATTATCCGGAAAAACCAGAAAACGGCATCTCTTTCAGATTATAAAACCGGAGCAATCGAATCTGATCCTGAGGGCGATCAAACAAAAAGAAACATAAAACATTTCTTCTTTATTTTTTTTATTATTCTTATATAATAAAAAAGTATTTCCCCTGAAATCATTTATATTTTCATCCTCATTTCAGAATAAAAAATCACTTGAACAAATTAATTACACTTTGTTTATTTACAGGATAAATATGTCAACATACAAACAAATACAGGATCAGATCAAACAACTGCAACAACAGGCGGAAGAATTGAGAAAAAAAGAACTCAGCAGTGCAATTGCACAGATCAAATCCATTATGTCTGAATACGGCATCACTATTTCCGATCTCGGCATGGGCGGCAAAAAGAAAGGTGCCCGTACAAGAGCACCTCTTGCACCCAAGTACCGTAATCCCGCAACCGGAGAAACATGGTCCGGGCGCGGCAAGGCGCCTAAATGGATTGATCAGAAAAACAAGGAAAAATTCCTTATTAAATAATACCTTTTCTGATAAAAAAGGAGCTGTCCATGGCAGCTCCTTTTTTTATTGAAAAAGACGCTTCGGTAATATCACCTTTTTTGAGCCATTCCTGCAGATGGATTTCTCTGTTCAGCCTGTAATCCCTTACGGAAAATTCTTTTTGAAGCAACCCCTGACATACCGGAAGAAAATGCCATTCACCTCAAAACCTTTTATTCTGAGTGCAGCAGGATTAATATACGAGTTATGAATATCGACCTACGCAGGATACCCAACCATGACATCTCACACCTCACAAACGGTTTACCGGAAAAATTACACTCCCCCCACCTTTCTTGCCAATACCGTTGATTTGACCTTTCATCTGGATCCTGCCCGAACCCGCGTTATCGCAAAAACGGAACTGATTCACAACCCTCATGCAAAAAGCACTGATATCGTTTTGAATGGCGAAGACCTGGAACTGGTCCGTATCCTGTTAAATGACCGGAAGCTGAAGCCAGGGGAATACCGCCTGGAAAACGGCATCCTGCGTATTGCAAAAGCGCCGGAAATCGCCCGCCTGGAAATAGAAACCATTATCCATCCGGAAAAAAATACGGCCCTGATGGGACTGTATATGTCCAATGGCAATTTCTTCACGCAATGTGAGGCTGAAGGGTTTCGCAAAATCACCTATTTCCCGGACAGGCCGGATGTGATGGCGAAATACACCGTCACATTGTATGCCAATAAAAAACAATTCCCGGTATTGCTTTCCAATGGCAACCTGGTTGAAAAAGGCGACCTTCCCAAGGGCCGTCATTATGCAAAATGGGAAGACCCGTTTAACAAACCCGCTTATCTCTTTGCGATTGTTGCCGGCAAACTCGTATGCCATGAAGAAACATTCACATTGGCATCAGGACGAAAAGCGCTGCTTCAGGTCTGGGTCGAAAAAGGCAATCTGGATAAAACAGCGCATGCCATGGAATCCTTAAAGCACAGCATCCGCTGGGACGAGGAACGATATGGCCTTGAACTGGACCTGGATCGCTTCATGATTGTAGCTGTCAGCGACTTCAATATGGGGGCCATGGAAAACAAGGGTCTGAATATCTTCAATACCCGTTTCGTTTTAGCCAACCCGAGAATTGCCACTGATATTGATTATGCCAATATCGAGTCTGTTGTCGGGCATGAGTACTTTCATAACTGGACCGGCAATCGTGTAACCTGCCGTGACTGGTTCCAGCTTTCACTGAAAGAAGGCCTGACGGTGTTTCGCGACCAGGAATTTTCGGCCGACCGCATAGGAACCGCAAGCGGGCGTGCCGTCAAACGTATTGAAGATGTCCGGATGTTGCGGCAGCACCAGTTCCCGGAGGATGCCGGAGCAATGGCTCATCCTGTGCGGCCGGATTCATATGAAGAAATCAATAATTTTTATACCGTCACCATTTACGAAAAAGGTGCTGAAGTCGTCCGCATGTACCAGACGCTTCTGGGCAAGACCGGCTTCAGGAAAGGAATGGATTTGTATTTCCAGCGCCACGATGGTCAGGCGGTAACCTGCAGTGACTTCCTGGCCGCCATGGCAGATGCAAACAAGCGTGACCTGACACAATTTGAAAACTGGTACAGCCAGGCAGGTACACCGCGTGTCAGACTCCGCTCAAAATACAACCCCAAGACACAATCACTCACGCTTTCATTAACGCAATCCTGTCCCGCTACACCCGGCCAGACCAGAAAGCGTTCTTTTCTTATTCCATTTGCTGTCGGCCTGCTTGATGAAAAAGGCAACAGCATGTCTGCCAGAAGCAATGACCCGGCTATCAGAAAAAACCTCCCGGACACGGCACCGGAAACGTTCCTGCTGGAACTGACCAGAAAATCACAGACTTTCACACTAACACATGTTCCAAAAAAGCCGGTTATATCTGCCCTGCGCAATTTTTCCGCGCCGGTCATTCTTGAATACAACCAGTCAGACGAAGAACTCATCCTCCTGCTTTCCGCTGATCCGGACGCCTTTAACCGATGGGAAGCCGGACAGCGTCTGGCCTTGCGCCATCTGCTGAAATTGACACAGTCCGTACAAAACAAAAAACCGCTGGAACTGGAAGCTGGCGTCATCAACGCATTTCGCTCTACCCTGACTGACAATACGCTCGATCCGGCTTTCCGTGCGCTTGTCCTGACGCTGCCGACAGAAACCATGATTGCCGAAGAAATGGAAACCATCGATCCTCAGGCCATATACCAGGCCAGGCGCTTCATGCAACAGGCATTTGCACACAACATGCGAGAAGAATGGATGCATGTTTACAAACAAATCCAGGTACATGGTCCTTATCAGCCAGAGCCGGAAGATGCCGGAAAACGAAGCCTGAGAAACCTGGCGCTCTCCAGCCTGATAACATTGGATGACAGAGAAATGACCCGGCTGGCGGTCAATCAATATGACGTCGCTGACAACATGACAGACAAGCTGGCCGCACTTACGGCTCTTGTTCACGCCAACAACAAGGCGTCAAAAACCGAAGCGGCTCGCTGTCTTCGCCATTTCTATCGTGAATTCCGTTCAGAAGCCCTGGTTGTCGACAAATGGTTCAACCTGCAGGCAACCTCTCCCGGCACCGATGCCGCTGTCATCCGGAAGCTGACAGAACATCCCTCTTTTACCCTGAAAAACCCGAACCGCGCCAGAAGCCTGGTTTTTGGTTTTTGCATGAACAATATGGCACAATTTCATGCAAAAGATGGCAGCGGTTACGCCTTCTGGGCAGAGAATGTTCTGGAGCTGGACCGGACCAACCCGCAAATCGCTGCACGCCTTTCCCGCTCGCTTACCCAATACAGCCGCTACACCCCTGAATTGAAAAAACAGGCGAAAAAGACGCTGAAACATATCGCATCCCGTAAATTATCAAGAGATACCAGCGAAATCATCAACAAAATACTGGCAACCTGACAGGAACCAACATCATGAGAAAAAGACGAGTCAGCCTGACGCAGCATTTAATTGAAGAACACCGTATTGCCAATAATATTCCGGAAGAGCTCCGCCTGTTGCTCGAAGTGGTGGGACGGGCCTGCAAAACTATTGGACATGCTGTAGGAAAAGGTGCGCTGGGAGATATTCTGGGCTCCACCGAAACGGAAAATATCCAGGGTGAAGTACAGAAAAAGCTGGATGTCCTGTCCAACCAGATTCTGCTTGAGTCCAATGAATGGGGGGGATACCTTGGTGCAATGGCTTCCGAGGAAATGGAGACCATCCATCAGATTTCAAATGACTACCCGAAAGGAAAATATCTTCTTCTTTTTGATCCGCTGGACGGTTCAACCAACATTGATGTCAATGTTTCCATCGGAACGATTTTTTCCGTACTCAAGGCACCGGAAACCGGCGATAACCCCTGTGAAAACGATTTCATGCAACCCGGACATCAGCAGGTTGCGGCAGGCTATGCCCTGTATGGTCCCCAGACACTTTTTGTTTTAACAACCGGAAGGGGTGTAAACTGTTTTACGCTTGACCGCGAAATGGGTTCATGGGTCCTGACGCAACGTCATCTCCGGATTCCGGATGAGACGACTGAATACGCGATCAACTCTTCGAACGCCCGTTTCTGGTATCCGCCTGTTACCCGGTATATCCGCGAAATGCAGGAAGGAGAAACCGGTCCGAGAAAAAAGAATTTCAATATGCGCTGGGTTGGTTCGATGGTAACAGACATACACCGTATCCTTAGCCGGGGAGGTATTTTCATGTATCCCGCAGATACCAGAAATCCTTCCCAGGCAGGAAGAATCCGCCTGTTGTATGAAGCCAATCCCATGGCCTTTATCGTTGAACAGGCCGGCGGTGCGGCAACTGATGGCAAAACCCGCCTGATGGACATCCAGCCGGAGACACTGCACCAGCGTGTCCCTGTCTTTCTTGGCTCGAAAAGCGAGGTTGAACTGGTAACGCGTTATCATAATGACAATTGATCTTTTTCGATATAAAAAGTTAAATATTTCACTAAAAAACGCTAGAATTTCAGGTTTGGCAGCGCTGTCTTTCAAAGGGGCTGCAACGCAAAAACGGAAGCGTCAAAAATGAGTACGATCACATTTCAGCAAGTCATTCTGACCCTGCAGCAATACTGGAACGAACAGGGGTGTGCACTTTTGCAGCCCTATGACATGGAAGTCGGCGCAGGCACATCGCACCCCGGCACCTTCCTGCAGGCAATCGGCCCCGAACCCTGGCGTGCAGCCTATGTGCAGCCTTCTCGCCGTCCCAAAGATGGCCGTTACGGTGAAAATCCAAACCGGATGCAGCACTATTACCAGTATCAGGTTGTTTTAAAACCGGCTCCGGAAGATATTCTGGATATCTACCTGGGATCACTTGTCGCACTGGGCCTGGATCTGAAACAAAATGATGTGCGTTTTGTTGAGGACGATTGGGAAAATCCGACACTGGGCGCATGGGGACTGGGCTGGGAAGTCTGGCTCAATGGCATGGAAATCACCCAGTTCACCTATTTCCAGCAGGTTGGCGGCCTGGACTGCAAGCCGATTTTAGGTGAAATCACCTACGGCCTTGAAAGGCTGACCATGTATCTGCAGGGTGTGGAAAATGTCTACGACCTGATCTGGACGGAATGGGATGACCGGGGCATCAGAAAATACCTGACATATGGCGATGTCTTCCACCAGAATGAAGTGGAACAGTCCGCTTATAACTTTGAAAGTGCCAATACCAAGTTTCTTTTCTCTCTCTTTTCTGAATATGAATCTGAAGCAAGACGGCTCGTTGGTGTTGAACTGACCATCCCTGCCTATGAAATGATTCTGAAAGCCGCACATACTTTTAATATGCTGGACGCCCGGGGAGCCTTGTCCGTGACAGAGCGCGCCGCCTATATCGGACGCATACGCAATCTCTCCCGCCTTGTCGCACAGGCATATTACGAATCCCGTGAAAAGCTGGGTTTTCCGAGACTGGGAGATACGAGGCTGGTCGCCTGAAAGAAAAGTTGAAAAACCAACATGAATTAGCTGCCACAGGCAGCAGGAAAGTCGCAAATCATGAATCAAACTCTGCTTGTTGAGTTGTTAACGGAAGAACTGCCTCCCAAAGCGCTGGCAAAGCTCGCGGATGCTTTTGCCAATACGATTGAAGACGGACTGAAGCAGGAAGGCTTTCTTGCGGCCGAATCCAGCAAAACGGTTTTTGCCACCCCCCGCCGTCTGGCCGTCATGATAAGCAATGTGTCTGATACCTCGCCGGATAAGGCCATACGGCTGAAGGTCCTGCCTGTTTCGGTTGCAATTGACGCTGACGGCAACCCGACAGCACCTCTTGAAAAGAAGCTGGCCTCGCTCGGCTTTCCTGATATCGGCATTGCCGATATGGAA
Source organism: Oxalobacter sp. OttesenSCG-928-P03 (assembly GCA_030269625.1). Lineage (GTDB taxonomy): Bacteria > Pseudomonadota > Gammaproteobacteria > Burkholderiales > Burkholderiaceae_D > Oxalobacter. The sequence continues at coordinate 47,774 of JAJDFZ010000004.1, forward strand.
AAGGCCATGGACGGCAAAACAGAAAACTTTTTCTATACCTATACTGCTCCCGGCAATACACTGGCATCAGGCCTGCAGGCAGCACTCGAAAAAGCCATCCGGAACCTGCCCATACCCAAAATGATGACCTATCAGCGGCCTGATGGAGAAACCGTTGAATTTGTCCGCCCTGTGCACGGCCTGATCGCACTGCATGGAAAAAACGTGCTTCCGGTTGCCATACTGGGACTGCCTGCCGGAAGAACCACGCAGGGACACCGGTTCCTTTCGCAGACTGAAATTGTCATTCCGGATGCCGGCTCCTATGAAACCACACTGGAGACAGAGGGCAAGGTCATCGTCGGCCTCGAGGCACGCAAGAACAAAATCCGCGCTGTTTTGCATGACAAGGCGCAAGGTGATCATATCCTGATGCCGGACTCGCTTCTTGATGAAGTCACCGCACTGGTTGAGTGGCCCGTTGTTTATGAATGCCATTTTGAGTCCGCCTTTCTCAATGTGCCGCAGGAGTGCCTGATCCTGACCATGCAGACAAACCAGAAATATTTTGCACTGACGGATTCAGCCGGGCGGCTTCGTTCGCGCTTTCTGATTGTCTCAAACATGGAAACAAGTAATCCGCAGCGAATTATCAGCGGCAACGAGCGTGTCATCCGCCCGCGTCTTTCCGATGCACAGTTTTTCTTCGAGCAGGACAAGAAAAAGAAGCTGGAAGATCGTCTGCCGGGATTAAGCAATGTGGTTTATCACAATAAACTCGGCACACTGGCACAGCGGATGGCGCGGGTTCGTATTCTCGCCGTATCAATTGCAGAAATGATGCATATCGATACCAAGCTGGTTGAGCGTGGTGCACTCCTGGCAAAAGCCGATCTTTTAACGGAAATGGTAGGCGAATTCCCGGAACTGCAAGGTATCATGGGCACTTATTACGCTCGCCACGATGGTGAGCCCGAAGAGGTTGCCCTGGCCGCAACGGAACATTACCTGCCACGCTTTGCCGGCGATATCCTGCCCGGCACGCCTACCGGTACAGCCATCGCGCTTGCCGACAAGCTGGAGGCCCTGGCCGGTATCTGGGGAATCGGGCTGCAGCCAACCGGCGACCGCGATCCTTTTGCCTTGCGCAGGCATGCGCTGGGTATTTTACGTATTCTGATTGAGAAAAAACTGCCGCTTTCCCTGCGCGCCCTGCTTTCCTCTGCTGTTGGTATCCTGGCGACCAATGCCAGCTTCAGAGACCCCACAGCGGAACTGATTCCTTTTATGATGGACAGATTAAGAGGGCTTTTGAGAGACAGGGGGCATACGCCTGATGAGATAGAAGCTGTGTTGGCACAAAATCCGGACCGTTTTGACAATATCCTGGATCGTCTGGATGCCGTAAAAGCTTTTGCTGCCCTGCCGGAAGCAGAATCCCTGGCTGCCGCCAACAAACGGATTACCAATATCCTGAAAAAATCCGACATCCGTGCTGGCATGGTGCAAACGGACCTGCTGGAGGAAACAACCGAGCAAAAATTGTATGCTTCCATGAATACGGTCAAACCGGAAGCAAACCAGATGTTCTCGCAAGGGGACTATACCGGCACACTGAAAGTGCTCGCCCAGCTTCGCGATGATGTCGACGCATTTTTTACGCATGTACTCGTCATGGCAGAGGATCAGCGACTGCGAAATAACCGGATTGCCCTTTTGACCGAGCTGCATAACATGATGAATCAGGTCGCCGATATATCCAAACTGGCCGCCTGATTGCAAGGAGTCAAACCATGAAACTCATTATTCTGGATCGTGATGGCGTAATTAATCAGGACTCTGATTCATTTATCAAGTCACCGGAAGAGTGGGTGCCGATTCCCGGCTCACTGGAAGCCATAGCACGCCTGCACAGGGCCGGATACCGTGTGGTTGTTGCAACCAACCAGTCCGGCCTGGGGCGCGGCCTTTTTGACATCATTGCCTTAAACGCCATTCATCAAAAGATGCATACGGCTGTCAGGGCTGCCGGGGGCATTATCGATTCCATTTTCTTCTGCCCGCACACCATCAGTGATAACTGTGACTGCCGCAAGCCCCGGCAGGGCATGTTTAATGCCATTGCCAAACGATATGATGTTTCACTTGAAAAGGTTCCTTCTGTCGGAGACTCTTTGCGGGACCTGCAGGCAGGATTTCTGGCGGGATGTCAGCCTATCCTGGTCATGACCGGAAAAGGCCAGTTAACGCATGACAATGGCGGCCTGCCGCCTGAAACCATTATGTTCGACAGCCTTGCTGCTGTTGCCAACCACCTGCTGGACACAGAAACAGAAATCGTGCCGGAAAAGGCTGAAAAAAACACGAAATCATGACTGCCTCTCTATTTCACAACCTATAATAATAATGTTGTACAGCGTATTACCCGGAGACGTCATTTTGTCAAAAAACCTTCTTTTTTTACGCTCTCTCCTGTTCCTGACCGCCCTTTATGCTTTTACCCTTGTATGGGGAATGATCTGTCTTTTGGCTTTCTTTTTTCCCTACAGGGCACGATTCCGGCTGGCAACCTGCTGGAACAGGACTGTCATCTGGCTGGCAAAATGCATTTGCGGCATCCGCTATCAGGTTATTGGATCTGAAAATCTGCCGGATGAACCGGTTATTCTGTTAAGCAAACACCAGTCTGCCTGGGAAACCATTTTTTTTCTGTATGCCATGCCAAAACCTCTGGTTTTTGTTCTGAAAAAAGAACTGCTCCGGATTCCTTTTTTTGGCTGGACACTCACCCTCCTGCGCATGATCCCCATCGACAGATCGCATGGCGCCAAAGCTTTTCGCAAGGTTATTGATGAGGGTAGAAAACGCCTGAGGGAGGGGTTGTGGATTATTATCTTCCCGGAAGGCACGCGCACCGCCGTCGGCGAAAAAGCCAAATATCGAAACAGTGGAACACGGCTGGCTATAGAAACAAAAACAAAAGTCGTGCCCGTGGCACTGAATTCAGGTGAATGCTGGCCACGCAATTCCATCATCAAAAAACCGGGGCTGATAACGGTATCCATTGGCCATCCCATTTCACCCGAAGAAAAATCACCGGATGATATGATGCTGGAAGTGGAAAACTGGATTGAATCTGAAATGCACCGGATCTCGCCTCACGCCTATCGGAATACAGATCAGACATGAGAAAAACAAAGCAGGACTCACGCCCGTTACAACTGGATCTTTTTGCATCTGATGCACTGCCTGTTTTGCTGCCACCGCCATCGACAGAGACGGAAAAACCGCCCGTACCGCTGAAAAAACGTGTCATTGAACTCAGCGGAACCCCGGTTGAATATGAATTCCGGCGCTCAAAAAGAAGAACCATCGGTTTTCTTATCAACGAAAACGGGCTGCGTGTCACGGCACCCAAATGGGTCACACTGAAATCCATTGAAGAGGCCATCAGAGAAAAAGAGCACTGGATAATCCGCAAGCTCCGCTATTTTTTCAATATGCATGAAAAACGGCAGGCCGCGCCACAGCAATTGACGGAAGGAATGGCACTTCCTTATCTTGGCCGCAATCTGGTATTGCGCCTGCGCCGTGATACGGCAGATTCGGTCATGATAGAAGATGCGACAGATGAACTGGTTGTGACAACCGGCAATACAACCGTCATATCGACGATTGAAGAAAACCTGAAAAGCTGGTTTCAGGAAAAAGCCAGGCAGGTTTTTGCCGAACGCCTCCCGATTTATGCTGCCATGCTTGGTGTAACCTATCGTTCTTTTTCGCTTTCATCCGCCAGGCAGCGCTGGGGATCGTGCTCTGTTTCGGGGAATATCCGTCTTAACTGGCGTCTGATTCATTTTCCACCGGCACTGATTGATTATGTTGTCGTTCATGAACTGGCGCATCTGCGTGAAATGAATCACAGCAAACGTTTTTGGGATATCGTGTCAGCGGCATATCCCGATTACATGATCGCCAGAAAACAGCTTAACCAGCAGAATATGAAAATATTGTCTTTGTTCTGATCACCGGCACCCTGACAATCACTTTATCCCTCCCCCCTCTTTTCCGTCCTCTCCCTGAGATTCACTGCCACCCGGATTTTTGCCGCCCTGGTCGTTTTCTTCATCCTTGACCGCAGACACAGCTCCGCGCATCAGTTTCAGCAAATCCTCCGGATCGGGATTGCGCGCAACAATCTTGTACAACAGCGCGATAAGGCTGCCTTTCTTTTCGTGAGAAAGCGCCAGACTCTCCGCTTCCAGCCACTCTTCCACAATTCTTGCCGCCAGCGCCAGCTTGGATTCATCCAGATGGACTGCCGGATCATTCCGGGGGGCTGAGTCGTCAACAAAATATTTTTCCAGATCCTGCCGGGCGGACAACACACTTTGCCTGATTCTTTTGTCAGAAAGCAGATAACGATCCGGCACTTCAAAAACCTTTCTGATGCCACCTATTCCATACTGTTCCTCATAACGCCACCCTTCTTTAGCCGCCCGCGCCAAAATACTGGACTTGGTTGTGGGCAATCCCGACAGGCGCCTTTGAGCGATTTCTGCAGCTGTATATAATTTTTTCATCAGAATACTCAATAAAAACCGTATTAAAAACAAAACAATCAAAATAATCCAAACAAATCATTCCCGATTTATTTGCTTCCCCTATTATTCTGACAATACAAAACTTCTGCCTTTAACCATTTCACAAAAACAACACACATCAAAACACTTTAAATGGTTTTCCCCGGACAAAAACAATATGATCAATAAACAATTAAAGCTTTCTCTGACAAGCAGCTATTTTAATATCGCCATTCCCGTATTGAAAGAATCAAGCAGGAAATAACATAAAAAACATTATCATGCATATTTTCATATGCTGGCCATAACAGCTGTTTCACGCTCATTTCCCGCACCACTTTAATGCCCTGCACCAGAATCGGTTGCTGACTTTTTATTTGCATTTATCAGAATACAGCTGCTTTATTCACATACATGTTTCATGTCTTTTGTATTTCATATTTTTTTACTATAAAAATAATAACAGTGATATTTCAAAACAAGTATGTATATAAACCCATTCTCTTTTTTTATTCAAAATAATCCATTGAAAACCCGCATTTTTCAATCATCACATGACAAATTGCATTTAAGACAATTGAAAAGGTATACTCTTTTTATTGCCGATAACGCACTCTGTTCGGTATGATGTTTCTTCAATGAATCCGTTTACTGCATTCCAGGGCATCTTTCGAAAAACAACACTTGCCTCCTATAATTTTGACTATTGACAACTGCGTTTATCAGCCCTTTCATATGCAATACCCTGTTTTTCGCATACGGAACCAATCTCTGCCTGACCGGCCCCCACTCCAGAAAAACCATTCTGTTATCCATCTGCCTTCTTTCCCGGTCTGCTTTTTTGGCAGTTGTTTCTTTTGACATCGCAACCTGGATCTCCCATCACAGTCAGACTGACAGATAATGAAACGACATCGTTCTTTTCCTTTGAAAAACATGCTTGCAATGCAATTTATTGCCATTGTCATTGTTTCAACACTATTGTCTGCTCTGTTCCTGTTTTTTCTGACCATTCCTCAAATCCGGGCAAAGGAAAGCGCCGCCGCCAAAATTCCGTCCTGGATAGAAAGCCAACTGGCTGCTCGGGAAACCCTTTTACACCAGTTTGGCGACCAGCTGAAAAAAAAACCAGACCTGGAGCCGCCTGACAGAACGTGGCAAAACAGTATGGCTGAAAATGCCGGTTTTTTTGACACCATTTATCTGCTGGACAAAAAAGGCCGGATTACGATGGCATTTCCGCAGCGCCATCACATTCCGAATGACACAAATCCGCCCCGATCTGATCTTTTTCAGCGGGGAAAAAATATTACCCGGGCATACTGGTCAGATGTTTTTTTATCTCCTGTAACAAAGGAAATGTCATGTGCTTACATCATTCCGCTTCATGAGGGTCAACTTGTCGGCGAAATCCATCTGACGCATTTTTCCGCCATACTGAAAGAGCAGCACTTTCCTTTGACAACGGTTGTTCTTGATCAAAACAATCACATTGTGGCCTCAAACGGCAAAGTCCTGGCTATCCTGCAAAAGGAACCGAAACCGTTCGAGCCGCACCCGGAAAAATCCGCTTTTGACAAACCGGCTGATGAAGATATGTTCAGCCTGCAAAAAACACTGAACGGCACTTCCTGGTCCTTGTTCACAACGCTTCCTGATTATTCGTTTACACAAAATATCAGAACATATGCCCTTTTCTTTTTCCTCTCCCTCGCTTCAGGCACGATTCTGGCACTGGGATTTTCAATTTACACCTCGCGCTCGCTGAACCTGCGGATTCGCGCACGTATCAAAAACATGCGTGATATTGCACGCGGCTCTTATTCGCCGGTTTCAGCCGCGGACCCGATTCGTGAAATGGCACACCTCTCCCAGAATCTCGAGAGAATGAGCATGACGATCCAGGAAAAAGAAACGGGATATAACAAAGCCATGGCGCATTACCTGGAAATCATCAAGGCCATTGAAAACTTCGTTGTTGTACTTGATGAGAATCTGCTTATTACTCATGTCAACGATGCGTCGAAAAGCATTTTCGGGCTGGATCCTGAAAAATGCACAGGGCGCTCCTTTCTTGAGTTCGTACAACCCGACAAAATTGAACCGACGAAAGAACGCCATGCCAGATGGATTGAACAAGGACTTGAATCTGTCACTGTTGAGGATGAATTTATCGACAGCGGCGGAAAGCACCATACTGTATTCTGGAACATTACGCTGAACCGGGATGAACGTGGCCGCTTTACCGGCTTTACCGGCATTGGACATGAGTTTTCAACCTGGAAAGCCATGCAGGAAGAGCTACAACTGGCAGCGCTGGTTTACCAGAAAAGCATCGAAGCCATGGTTGTGATCAACGAGGACAACCTGATCATTTCCGTCAATCCGGCTTTTGAAAAAATTACGGGCTATGCCCCCGGGGAGGTTTTATATCAGAATCCATCCATGCTGGGCTCAGCACTGCATGATAAAGCCGTGTACGACAGCATATGGAATGCCCTGGAAACATCTGGCAACTGGCATGGCGAAGTCTGGAATATGCGAAAAAATGGCGAAATGTACGCTATTCGCCTGACTATCAACACAATCAGGGCACCCGACAGAAAAACATACCGCAGAGTAGCCCTCTTCTCGGATATTACTGAACAGAAGCTGGCTGAAAAAATAATCTGGCAGCAGAATTATTTTGACAGCCTGACCGGCCTGCCCAACCGCAATTTCCTGAAGCAGGAACTGTCCCGTGCAAAAAGAGCGAACATACCGGTTGCCCTGATGTTTCTGGATCTTGATGGATTCAAGAATATCAATGAAACACTGGGACATCTCACAGGTGACCTGCTTTTGCAGGAAACCGCACAACGCCTGCAAAGCTGCGTTCGCGAGACCGACACGGTCATTCGTCTTGGCAGCGATGAGTTTGCCATATTGCTGCGGGAACTGACCACTCCCGAAGAAGTTGAGCAGATCGGAAAAACCATTCTCTCCGGACTGTCAGAATCTTTTTTTCTGAACAATACGGTCATCCATATTTCAGCAAGCATCGGTATTACTTTCTATCCCGATGACGCAACAGACATTGATGACATTCTGAAAAATGCTGATCAGGCAATGCATGCCGCCAAACGCGAAGGCCGGAACACGCTCTTGTATTTCACCCAATCCATGCAGGAAAGGGCGCAGGCGCGAATGCACTTGATTCAGGATCTGCGCCAGGCTCTGGCAGGCCAGCAATTCGAAATCATGTATCAACCGATTGTTGACATTGAATCCGGGTTGATCCGCAAGGCAGAAGCGCTTATCCGCTGGCAGCATCCGCTCAAGGGCACGATCAATCCTGTAGAGTTCATCTCCATAGCCGAAGATACCGGCATGATTGCTTCCTTTGGCAACTGGATTTTTCACGAAGCCGCCAGTCAGGCCCGCATATGGAGAAACCGGTTCCATCCTGATTTTCAGATCAGCATTAATCTTTCTCCCGTCCAGTTCAAAAATGAAGGAATCGACTTCATCAACTGGCTCTCGCACCTCCAGGAACTTCAGCTACCCGGGAACGGGCTGGTTGTTGAAATAACAGAAGGACTGTTGCTGGAAGGAAGTGAACATGTCAAACAACAGCTGGCCGCATTCAAAAATGCCGGTATGGAAATTGCACTGGATGATTTTGGTGTGGGATATTCCTCATTATCATATCTGCATACATTCAATTTTGATTACCTCAAGATAGATCAGTCTTTCATCAAAAATCTCTCCCTTGGCGGCGATAATCAGGCTTTGTGTGAAGCCATTGTCGTCATGGCACACAAACTGAATCTAAAAGTGATTGCAGAAGGGATTGAAACGATCCGCCAGCGCGAAATCCTGGTTGAGGCGGCATGTGATTTCGGTCAGGGCTATCTTTACTCAACGCCGCTTTCTCCGCCCGAATTCGAGCAGATACTTGAAAACAACTATGCGCTTTTCAACCTGAATATTCAGGCAGATATCGCCTGAAACCTTATCTTCCGCCCTTTCTTCAGAACAGTCCTCTTGATTATTATCATCACGCATTATCCGGCATGGCGGACAATGCGTTTTAACCCTTTTGCCTCATGGAGAATCGGATGAAAAATCGAACCAGATCCGGGAAATGGAAAAATCACCCATTACAGGACAAACCGGAACAATACGATCCCAACAATCTCCTGAGCGCCATGATCGTACAGTTAAACCTGAAAAACGATGCGGCACTGTCCCGCGCCCTGAATGTCTCCCCTCCCGTCATCAGTAAAATCCGCCACAAACGCCTTCCAATCGGTGCTTCCATGCTGATCCGCATGCATGAAATCAGTGAATTGAGCATTCGCGAGCTGCGAGAATTAATGGGCGACCAGCGTCATCAATACCGGATTGGATACAAACAGCAAAAACAACCCGGCAAGCCTCAGGCTGAACGGCCCGGAGCATACTGAGATTCAGCATCCAGCATTTTTCAGCCCCAAAAGCCACTGACTCCCGGGCGTCAGGCTGACCGGCGTTCACATGACTGCTCTGCCGGTTGGCTCAATCCGGGGATATGCGTTTAAAATACCAGCCATATCGTATGGAACGGTTCATTCAATTCCGCGCCGTGTTTTTTGCACACGCATCCCGATACCTGAAGCAGAACCTGACCATGAAATGAGCAAAAATCAAAGAGGCAAAACACGATGATTCGCAGAAAAATTCTTGAAGATCTCGGTATTAATGTCCCGGATGACGCCAGCCGGTTTCATACGGAAAACACCAGCATTATTTTTCTGATTCCGGCTGTTGAAGAATATGGAAGCAGTATTGTTTTCAAGGAAGATACTGTCGAGGTTGAACTGACTGAAAAACAGATCGAATCACTCAAGACTTCAAACTGCTTTGGCACAACAGGCTGGACCATTCTCTGACCCTCATTTCGGGTTGCTGCACTTCCTGTCTGTTTAAACCATTGGCATTGATAACCCCATCTGTGTTTCCGGGTTTCTGTCAATCATCGCGGCTGAGATTGCCTGTGGCACATCCGGGCAGCAATAATCGGCGTATACTGCTCAAAAAAACGTAACAGGCTGCTCCTGCAGATAACCCCTCCGGCATATCGCATTTTTTGCAAAAAAGCAGCCGGGCTTTTTATGAAACAGCATCATGCACGACGGTGTCATTAACTTTATTCAGGATCTGGCGGTCATCATGCTGATCGCCGGTGTGGTAACCGTTTTGTTTCACCGTTTGAAACAGCCGGTTGTCCTGGGATATATCGTCGCTGGCATTCTGATCGGCCCGCATACCCCGCCATTTGAACTCATCAAGGATGAGCACACGATCAAGATCCTGGCCGAACTGGGCGTAATCTTCCTGATGTTCTCGCTTGGCCTTGAATTTTCACTCAAGAAACTGATCAAGGTTGGCGCAACAGCGTTTATTGCGGCCTCTCTTGAAATTGTCCTGATGATCTGGCTGGGCTATCAGATCGGGCTGTGGCTCGGCTGGACCAATAATCTGGATGCGCTCTTTCTGGGGGCCATTCTCGCCATTTCTTCCACAACCATCATTATCAAGGCCTTAAATGATCTCAAAATGAAAAATGAGCGATTTGCCCAGCTTATTTTTGGCGTCCTGATCGTCGAGGATATTCTGGGCATTGGCCTGATTGCCCTTTTATCGGGCATCGCCATTTCCGGCACGGTCAGCAGCAGCGATGTCTTTGTTACTGTCGGCAAGCTTTCGCTTTTCATGGTGGTTGCCCTGGTTGTTGGCATTCTGCTCGTTCCCCGCATTCTGGCTTATGTTGCACGATTCAACAGCGATGAAATGCTACTGGTTACGGTTTTAGGGCTTTGCTTCGGCTTTTGCCTGCTTGTCGTCAAACTCGAATACAGCATGGTTCTGGGCGCTTTCCTCATTGGCGCCATCATGGCCGAAGCACGGGAACTGATGAAAATTGAACGCCTGATCGAACCCATCCGGGATATGTTCAGTGCCATATTTTTCGTCGCCATCGGACTGTTGCTGGATCCGCGCATCATGATGGAGTACGCCTTTCCGATCATCATTATTTCCATCGTTGTTATTGCCGGCAAGGTATTCAGTTGTGCGCTGGGCGCCATGATTGCCGGAAACGATGGCCGGACTTCCCTCAAAGTGGGGATGGGGCTGTCCCAGATCGGCGAATTTTCTTTCATCATCGCCTCTTTGGGCATGTCCTATAAAGTCGTCAGTGACTTCCTGTATCCCATTGCCGTCGCCGTTTCGGCCATTACCACCCTGACAACACCATACCTGATTCGCGCGGCAGACCCGCTCGCCCGCGTGCTGGGCAAACTGACTCCCGGCCCGCTGGCACGCCTGGTCGAGCTGTATCAGGAATGGCTGCAACATCTCCAGCCACAGGGCGGAAACGCCATTCTTGCCGGCATGATAAGGCGAATCATCATCCAGATCAGCATCAATATGTCGATTGTGGTCGCCATATTCCTTGGCGGTGCCTATTTTGCGGATACCATTGGCGCCTGGCTTGAGCACTGGATAAAAGACATCGATTACCAGAAATCCATTATCTGGTGTTCCACGGTACTTTTGTCCCTTCCGTTTCTGATAGCGGCATTCCGCAAGTTCAAGGCACTTTCCATGCTTCTGGCGGAAATGAGTGTCAGAGAAAGTGTCACGGGCCGTTATACACAGCGGGTGAGGCGGATTATCAGTGAAATTATTCCTCTGCTCTTCATTACCGCCACTATGTTTACGCTTGCGGCACTGAGTGCCGGCATTCTGCCAAAAGGCCAATCCCTGTTGCTGGCCATTGCCGTTATTCTTGTCATCATGGTTGTGCTGAGGCAATGGTTTATCCGCATTCATTCCCGTCTGCAGATTGCCCTTTATGAGACAATGGACAACAAGAATGAGGAAGACCATCATTAAGCCATCTGTTGCCAGGCAAGAGGAACACGCTTTGCCATTTTCAGACTTTTATATTTCGCAGGTTTGCCATGTCACAGGATAATCTCAAACTCTCTGTTGCCCGCGCGGCAATTGTCCATGTCCCTGAAGGACAAATTATTGGCGTCGGAACAGGTTCAACTGCCAATTTTTTTATTGATGAGCTGGGTAAAATCAAGGACAGGATAGCGGGCGCCGTTGCCTCTTCCGTTGCCACAGCTGAACGCCTCCGCTCACACAACATCAGGGTGTTTGACCTGAATGAAGTTTCCTCCATCCCGGTATATATCGATGGTGCCGATGAAATCACCTATCAGGGCGCCATGATCAAGGGAGGGGGAGGAGCCTTGACCCGCGAAAAAATCATCGCTTCCGCAGCAGACCGCTTCATCTGTATTGCCGATGAATCCAAGCTGGTACCGCTTCTTGGCGCATTCCCGCTTCCAGTTGAAGTCATCCCGATGGCATACGCACTTATCGCCAGAAGACTCACCGCCCTGGGGGGCAAGCCGGCATTGCGGATGCAGGACGGACAGCCATACCGGACTGACAACGGCAATTACATTCTTGATACCCGGGAATTGCAGATTGCCAATCCCGTCTCCCTGGAAAACGAAATCAATAATATGCCCGGGGTCGTTACAGCCGGGCTTTTTGCCGGGCGGGGAGCCAACCTCTGTCTTCTTGGCACACCGGATGGTGTCAGAACACTGGAATTTTAAGCGTTTCCAGCATAAAGCAGTCGCCACCATTAACAGCAAAGCCTTGTTTCATCTTGATAATTTGAGTAGAAAAAATGTAAATTTCCTTGACTGAAGGAAATATTTTTTCGTACACTTCTAGATTATTTTGATCTCAATACAGGCGACGCAAAAATATGGCATATCGACACTGCTTGAAAGTATTGGCAACCATTCTGACCGCAACAATTCCACTGGCAGTGCCGGATATATCCCTGGCAGGTGACATTTCCCTCCCCCGATACAGCAAAGACGCCCAGCTTGCAGCATTTCACTCTTCACTCAGCACCAATTTCTCGAAAACGGAGGTCATCGAAGATGATCCTGTCACGGAAGTCCTGTCCATGTATGAAGTTGATGTCTGGGACAGAATCCGCAAAGGTTTCGCCATTCCCGACCTGGAAAACCCGCTTGTAGGAAATCATGAGAACTACTACCTGAAAAACTCAGCGTATTTTGACCGTACGACGATTCGCGCCTCGCGTTATCTTTTCCACATTGTCCAGGAACTGGAAAAACGCGGTATGCCAACCGAACTGGCTCTTTTGCCTTTTATTGAGTCCGCGTTCAATCCGCACGCCCGCTCATCGGCCAAGGCAGAAGGCATGTGGCAGTTTATTCCCAGCACGGGGCTCCATTACGATCTGGCACAATCCGTTTTCAGGGATGACCGCCGCTGTATCCTCTCCTCCACCGAGGCGGCACTGAACTACCTGCAAAATCTGTACAGCATGTTTGGCGACTGGCATCTTGCGCTGGCCGCTTATAACTGGGGTGAAGGCTCCGTTGGCAGGGCTGTCCGAAAAAACCAGGCGACTGGCAAGCCAATCGATTTCAATGCCATTTCTTCACGCATGCCGGCAGAGACACGCAACTACGTTCCCAAGCTGCAGGCTGTGAAAAACCTGATCGCCCATCCTGACCGGTATGATATTCAACTGCCAAAGATTGAAAATCAGCCTTACTTTGTCACAATCGGCAAAACACGGGATATCGATGTCAAGGTTGCTGCCAAGCTGGCCGAACTCTCCATTGATGATTTTCGCGCGCTCAACCCGCAGTTTGGTCAGTATGTGATTACCGGCGGCTCTGATGTCAATCTTTTGCTTCCCAAGGAAAATGCGGAAAAATTCAAGGAAAACCTCGCGAACTGGAAACAGCCGCTTTCTTCCTGGACCGCCTATCAGGTAACAGACACACGTGAAACTGTTGAGTCTGTTGCGGAAAAATACCATACCACGCCGGATGTCATTCGCCATGCCAACCATATTCCTTCTCAAATGGTGCTGAAATTCGGCTCGACCGTTCTCGTCCCCAAGCTGGCATCATCCGGCAGCAAAAACGAAAAGGACATTTCACCTGAAGTGTCCGCCAGAGGGAAAATTGCACTGGAAAGAATCGGTGCGCCAACCCGCATTGTCAAAGTCAAAGTCAGAAAACAGGATAACCTGGCATCCATCGCCCGGCGTTATAAAACCAGCGTGGATGATCTCAGATCCTGGAACAAGCTGACCAGCAACACGGTTGCCTCCGGCACCATTTTGAAGGTACATGTCCCCGCAAAGGCGGCTAAAGCCCGTTCGCCGGCAAATCGCCGGATTGTTTCCAAAAAACAAAAACCGGTTAAGGCCACCGCACAAAAATCTGCTAAAAAACAGACTGTTGCGGCACAAGGGACAAAACGCACCAACAAACAAAAAAATGTATAAGACGTGATTTTGTCAGCAAAAAAACAACACTTGCTGCATAAAAAGTTGCTGCAATTGTGACTACAGCCTACAATTTCACGAGAAAATTCATCCTGCTCTTTATTGGCTGGTGATGAATTGTTTATCAAGCAAACGTTCTGCTGTCTCCGGGCCAGGCTCATTTCAGCAGAACATATGATCGTTTTTGGAGTCACGCATGGGATTTTTGCAAGGGAAAAAAATTCTGATTACCGGTTTGTTGTCAAACCGTTCCATTGCACACGGTATTGCCGAAGCCTGTCACCGCGAAGGCGCTGAACTTGCCTTTACTTATGTTGGCGACCGCTTCAGGGATCGTATCACCGAATTTGCCAAAGAATTCGGCAGCAATATGGTTTACGAATGCGATGTCACCAGCGATGAACAGATTGAAAACCTTTTTGCAGAAATTGGCAAATCATGGGGAAAACTGGATGGCTTCGTGCATGCGATTGCCTTTGCTCCCCGTGAAGCCATTGCCGGTGATTTTTTCGATGGCCTGTCGCGCGAGGCCTTCCGCGTTGCGCATGATGTTTCCGCTTACAGTTTCCCGGCAATGGTCAAGGCGGCAAAACCCCTTTTCCAGCCAGGATCATCTGCCCTGACTCTCACCTACCTGGGGGCAAACCGGGCGATTCCTTATTACAACACGATGGGCCTGGCCAAGGCTTCTCTTGAGGCAACCGTACGTTATATGGCGGAATCTCTTGGCAAGCACGGCATACGCATCAATGGCGTTTCTGCCGGCCCGATCCGGACCATTGCATCAAGCGGTATCAAGGACTTTAACATCCTTCTGAATTTTGTTGAGGGACATGCGCCACTCCGCAGAAATGTGACGATTGAAGAAGTCGGCAATGTCGCCGCATTCATGCTTTCCGATCTCGCGTCAGGCATCACCGGAGAAATCACCTATGTTGATGGCGGCTTCAACTTTGTCATGGGACTCAATCCTGACGTTGACGAGCCGCCCACACGCAGCTAAATGAAAACCGCATGTATCCGGGGAATTGGCCGCATACCCGGATACATTTCCCCCTTTTTTCCATAAATAGATTACAATGCGTGCCTGCAGCAGTTTTCCTGCTGCATAAAACGGATTACAGCATCACAAGCCTAGACCATTCATTCTGAATGTCCTCGTAAAGAGCCTCACCGCCCCTGTGCCTAACGCACGATCCTGGCGCAAAGCTTTTTTGTGCCGAAATACCTGTATCAAGTCATTTCGCCGCCTGATGTGCTGTCTCACTATTTGCGCTTCCCAAAAAGCGCGTAAACACACGAAAGCAACAAATGACATTTGAAACACTGGGGTTACATCCCGCCATTCTAAAAGCTCTGACTGAAGCCGGTTACAGCACACCGACACCGGTGCAGCAACAGGCTGTACCTGCTGTCCTGGATAACCAGGATCTGCTGGTTTCCTCAAAAACCGGGTCCGGAAAAACAGCCGCCTTTATGCTGCCGGCTCTTCAACGCTTTGCCACTCTGCCAGATACAGAAAAAAATACAAAAACACAAAATCAGGAAAGGCAGGCTGCACGGGCACGTGGAGGCGCTTTCCGTTTCAAGGCGGCAACACCCAAAATGCTGATACTCACGCCGACACGGGAACTGGCTCTCCAGATCACATCGGCAACGGCACAGTACGCCAAATACCTGAGCCACATTCGCACAGTCGCCATACTCGGCGGCATGCCTTATCCCAAACAGATGCAATTGCTGGCAAAAAATCCGGATATCCTCGTTGCGACGCCTGGCCGGCTTATTGACCACCTGCACTCCGGAAAAATCGATCTGTCCGCCCTGCAGACGCTGGTTCTCGATGAGGCTGACCGGATGCTGGATATGGGATTCATCGATGATATTGAAACTATCGTAAAAGCCACGCCCGACACTCGCCAGACATTGCTCTTTTCCGCGACGCTGGATGGCGTCGTGGGAAAAATGGCCGAACGGATAACCCGGTCCCCGCAAATCATCCGGATTGCCAGCGTCACCTCAAAACACGAAAATATCATGCAAACCCTGCATTTTGTTGATGATCTTGCACACAAGAACCGTATCCTTGACCACCTTCTTCGCGATGTGGCTCTCAATCAGGCACTTGTCTTTACAGCGACAAAACGCGATGCTGATTCTGTTGCAGACTGGCTGAATATTGCCGGCTTTTCTGCTGCTGCCCTGCATGGTGATATGCACCAGGGCGCGAGAAACCGGACGCTGGAAAATCTGCGCCGTGGACGAGTCAAGATTCTGGTGGCAACCGATGTCGCGGCAAGAGGTATTGATATCCCGTCCATTACCCATGTCTTCAATTATGATCTGCCGAAATTTCCGGAAGATTATGTTCACCGCATTGGCAGAACCGGCCGCGCGGGGAAAAACGGTATGGCGGTATCCCTTGTCAACCATGCAGAAAACAAAAACGTCAAGCGAATCGAGCGTTTTATCAAACAGGTCATCCCCATTAACATCATCGAGGGATTCGAGCCTAAAAATGCTATTGAGGAAATACAGAAAAAGCGGAAATTTCACAAACCGGGTTCCGGGAAAAAACGCCACCAAAGCCCGTCATCCCAGCGCCATTTCATGACGAATCAAGGGCCGGCCGAACGAAGAAGCAATCCGAGCCGACATAAACGTTCCGATACACGGAGCCAATCTCAGTCTTCCCACAGGCGCGCCCAGGCAGCCTGATGATATAAAAAACCGGCCAATTCATTCCGCCGGTTTTTTTATTCTGAACACACTTTGATCCATCCCGTCATTTTTCGCGCATTTCATCAAGCCGCTGGCTTTGCCACTCGCGCTCCCTGGCATCAATAATCGAATGATCATAAAACGTGACATCCGGTGCCTGTCTCGCCAGCATCAATTGCTCCAGCGCGGCCGCCAGAACACCGGAGAGGCTGTAGGATTCTGCCAGCTCCATGTGCATCTGCGCGATTTTCCCCTGCGCGCCATACACTTTGGCCAGCATGCCATGTATCATCGGATCACTGCGATAAATCTGCGCCTGTTTTCTCAGGTATTCGGCAGCTTTGGTGTAATTTTCCGCATGATACAAGGCACTCGCATACTGATGTGACAAAGCCCTGGAAACAGGGAAACGTGAAAGCGCTGCCTGCGCTTCCCTGGCCGCTTCGGCCGGTTGTCCGGCAAGCAGTTTGATATCAATGGATGTGCTTGTCAGCGCCAGGCTGCCCTGGGAAACTTTGTCACCGAGCGTCTTTTTTGTTTCCTGCAAAAAAGCGGTGGCTTTCGCTGCATCATTCTGTTTCATGGCAAGCAGGGCCTGTCCATAATACCCGGCAGCAACCGGAAAGCGCCCGCCTGTTTTGATCATTTCCTGAAAACCCGTGGCAGCTGTTTCAATGCCCTTCACACTACTGTCCTGCAGCAGGGCCGCCCTGATCCGGACAAAATAAAAATCAGGGCTGTCGGCATGCTGCCTGTATGGCTCCTGACGCACTCTCGCTTCAACATCCGCGATACGCTGTGAGGTTAACGGGTGAGTCCGCAAGTACTCTGAGAAGCCTTCTCCATAGCTGCGGGATGACTTTTGCAGGCGCTCAAAAAACAGAACCATACCATTGGTATCAAAACCTGCTCCGCGCAGAATCTGGAAACCGACACGGTCAGCCTCCCGTTCAGCATCGCGGGTAAAATTCAGCTGTTTCTGTATGGCCAGTCCCTGCCCGCCCACGGCCAGAGCACCGGCTGCATCCGCATTTTTTGTTGCCCCGGCTATGGCAGCAAGCAAAAGGGAGGCGATTGGTATGAGCATATCCTGTTTTTGCTGCCCGATCATGCGCGCAATATGCCGCTGTGAAACGTGACCAATTTCATGCGAGAGAACGGAAGCCAGCTCAGATTCACTTTGTGCGGCGACAAGAAGACCTGTATGCACCCCGATAAAACCGCCGGGCAAGGCAAATGCATTGAGCGTGGAATCACGCAATGCAAAGAAAAAGAAATCATTGCCCGTTTCTCCCCGGACTTCAGGAGTCGCGTTAACCAGCTTGCCGCCCAGATTGTTCAGATATTCCGTGATGACTTCGTCTGTGATGTAATCCGGGTCCATCTGGATACGATGCATGATCTCAACACCGATCTTGTATTCCATAAGTGGAGAAAGCTCTCCGCGCGCAGTATCACCCAGCGTAGGCAGATTGCTGTACTGTGCATGGGAAAGCGGCTGTACGGCCAATACAATCAATATGGGCAACATCAACAGCCGCAGGAAACCGCGCATGCGCTTTATACGAAAAAACGGGTTTTGAGTCATAATGGTATGATACCTTTTCCTGAAGGCCAGCTCCTGTTCTGTTTCATTTTGCTACTATTTTTTGACTATGCTCCCTTCCAATGGCAACAATAAAAAACTGACCCATTTTGATGGTGACGGGCAAGCGCACATGGTTGATATCGCCGGGAAAACCGACACACACCGTTCTGCCACAGCAACCGGAACCATCCTCATGAGCCCCCGGACATGGGAACACGTCAGATCAGGAACCACAGAAAAAGGAGATGTTCTCGGCATAGCGCGAACAGCCGCTATCATGGGCGCCAAACGCACCAGTGAGCTCATACCGCTGTGCCACCCTCTTCCCCTGACGCATATTGCCATCGATTTCGAGCTTCACGACGACAAGTCCGGCATAACCTGCCGCGCGCTTGTTGAAACCATTGGGAAAACCGGTGTGGAAATGGAAGCCCTGACGGCAGTCCAGATTGCACTTCTGACCATCTACGACATGCTTAAAGCTGTTGAGAAAGGCATGGTTATCAAGCATGTCCATCTCGTGCATAAACAGGGCGGTCAATCAGGAGACTGGTCGTATTCCGGCACGGATGTCTCGGCGTAGCCGGGCTTAATACCCTGCCCGCACTCAGTGCAACCGGGGCTCTTTCCCGGCCGACTCGGGCAATTCAGCGTGAACCAGCTCAGCGCTGACATCTGCGAACAGCGGAGCACCGCATTCCTCACAGAACTCCATGGGAAACCATTCTGTATGGTTTTTCTCGCACTTAATACCAGACTCTTTAAGCAATGTCAGAATCCGGGCAAGCGGCCCGTGCTTTTCCGCCTGTGCCGAAAAACGCCCCTCTCCGGGCAATATCGGTCTTAGCGTTTGCTGAACTTCCTCTGCGCCATACACAGGCCAGACAACACCGTATAAAATCTGCGGGTTATCACGCAGAAAAAAGCCAATGCGGTACTCGGTAACGAATTCCTGCTGCGCTGTTTCGGTAAAGGCGCCGATAACTGCCCGCAAATCTGTCACGGAAATATCCAGAACCTGGGTAAGATAGTTGACAGCCGCATGAACAGAAGCCGGACGGATCTGCTGATCCGCTTTTCGGCAAGTATCA
Organism: Oxalobacter sp. OttesenSCG-928-P03; assembly: GCA_030269625.1. Lineage (GTDB taxonomy): Bacteria > Pseudomonadota > Gammaproteobacteria > Burkholderiales > Burkholderiaceae_D > Oxalobacter. Next base: position 67,124 of record JAJDFZ010000004.1, read on the forward strand.
AAAAAAGCATCCGGCGCCATGACATCCAGTACACATCCGTGCATCATGTTCGAAAGCTGGGGAAGCGCCTTTTCCTGCCAGTTTTCAAGGCATTGCGCACGTATCTCTCCTGGCCCTGCCGTCCTGTGCAAGGTCTGCCAGCGAAACAAGGGCTGTGATGCCGGTGCGCTTGCGGCCATGACCAGATAGCGAACATCTGCAAGAAAAGGACTCGTTTCCTGAGACTTGAACAGGACAGATCCGGCCTTCCCATGCATGGAGTCTGCCAGATCTTTCATCAATGAAAAAACCTCGGTGTGGGTCTGCGGCAACTGATCGATCGCATAAAGTTCAGGAGCCAGGACAAAACGGGTATTTTCCGCAAATACGCATTCAGCAAGTGCGGCACTCAGCCCGGAAAACAACTCGGCAGAAAGCCGGCCGGATGGAATGGTAAAACGGGTCCACGCCAGAATCGGCGCCACAACCAGCAACACATTATAATCAGCCCCTTCATGCTCCATGACGCATGATTCACTGAGTGTTTCGATGGTTTCCAGCAGAAGATTGTATGCGTCCAGATCTGTATCGTAGAGATACTCGATTGCCGCATCCAGTTTTTGCTGCTTTTTCGTCTCAAGCAGTTTCAGGACCCGTTTCTCAAGCTCCTTTGCCCAGAAACGGCTTTCAGAGCGGCTGGCCGCCGTGCTGATTTCGACAGAAAGTGAAACCAGACGCTGGCTGTCAGGTAAAAGTTTCAGGAAATCCTTTTTTTCAGGAGGCGGCATGATAAAAAGCGGAAAACATCAATGGCGGAACATCGTATCAGGCAAGTGGCATCCTGTAACAGACTGAAGCGCTTCACCTTTTCCAAAAAACAAAAAAGTCTTGCGATATAACCGCAAGACTGGCAGGCTGTAAACTACTGGCATCCCCAAGGGGATTCGAACCCCTGTTCCCACCGTGAAAGGGTGGTGTCCTAACCCCTAGACGATGGGGACCCGGTGAACTTACTGTTATTAGGATAACATATCCTGGAAAATCTGGCATCCCCAGGGGGATTCGAACCCCCGTTCCCACCGTGAAAGGGTGGTGTCCTAACCCCTAGACGATGGGGACCCTGTATTTTCCTGTCTCTCGCCTTACCCTGGTAAGGGTGGTGGAGGTAAGCGGGATCGAACCGCTGACCCCTTGCATGCCATGCAAGTGCTCTCCCAGCTGAGCTATACCCCCGAGCGAAGATGCGATTATAGCAAAATTTGAGAATTGTTGTAAATTTTCTGCCTTTTTATCAGCCAATTTTCCAGAAAAAATCACATCCGGTTTTGACTGCCAATACGACCTTTATTCCACATAAGGCATTAATCGCGACAATACCCTCTCCCTTCCGAAAATCTCCGCCACAGCATCAATAGAAGGCGTCTGCAGCTGACCGGTCAAAATGAGTCTTAGCGGCATCGCCAGTTGCGGCATTTTCAGTTTGTGTCCGGCCAGAATATCTTTGGTCATCGCTGAAATGGCTTCCCTGTTCCAGGTGACATTTTCGCAGCCATGCGCATAATCCTTTAAGGCCTGCCTGGATTCTGCCGTCAGGTGTTTTTCCAGTAACGCCGCGTCAGGCTGTGGATGACGATAAAACAACATGGCCACTTCAGCCAGTTCATTGATGGTGTGTGCCCGTTCTTTCAGAAGCTCAATGACCTCAGACAGGGCCGGCGCATTTTCCAATTGCGCACCCAGCTTTTCCAGGCGGGGACGAACCAGTTTTTCCAGATCGGCATTATCTGTCTGCCGGATGTAATGATTATTCAGCCACTTCAGCTTTTCAGGATTAAACTGTGCTGCCGAACGGGACATATGATCAAAATCAAACCATTCACAAAACTGTTCCCTGGAGAAAATTTCATCATCACCATGACTCCAGCCCAGCCTGGCGAGATAGTTCACCATGGCATCAGGCAAATAGCCCTCCTCGGGATATTCCATGACGGATACGGCACCATGGCGCTTTGACAGCTTTTCCCCGTCATCACCCAGGATCATGGGAACATGGGCATACAAGGGTAACGGAGCTCCCAGCGCCTTTAAAATATTGATCTGCCTGGGCGTGTTATTGACATGATCATCCCCACGAATCACATGTGTAATACGCATATCCCAGTCATCCACAACAACGCAGAAATTGTAGGTAGGCGTGCCATCCTGCCTTGCAATGATAAGGTCATCGAGTTCCTTGTTCGAAATCGTGATCGTACCCTTTACCTGGTCATCCCAACTGACTTCGCCATCAAGCGGATTCCTGAAGCGAACAACCGGCTGGCGGCCTTCGGGAACAGGAGGAAGGGTCTTGCCGGGCTCCGGACGCCATGTCCCGTCATAACGGGTATGCTCGCCTGCCTCGCGCTGCCGTTCACGCATGGCATCCAGCTCTTCCGGTGAACAGTAGCAATAATATGCCGTCCCCTCCTTGAGCATCTGGTCAATGACCTCACGATAGCGGTCCATATGCTGCATCTGGTAAAAGGGGCCCTCATCATGATCCAGGCCCAGCCATTTCATGCCATCAAGTATGGCCTGTACGGCCTCCGGCGTGGAGCGCTCCACGTCCGTATCTTCGATTCTGAGGATAAACTGGCCACCAAAATGCCGGGCATAAGCCCATGAAAAAAGCGCTGTACGCGCACCGCCCAGATGGAGAAAACCGGTTGGGCTCGGTGCAAAACGGGTTCGAACTGTCATGCTGAAGTCTGATTGTAAGTAAAAGGAAAAGAACATTTTACCGCGCTCTCCCTGAAAACGGTTTGTTTCGTTTCAGCAGAATACGGCAATGAATTCGGACAGGCTGAAAGAAAAACCGTCCGTGACAGCTTTCACTGCACGGACGGTTTTAAATAACCCGGCAAACAAGTCTGCCGTTATATTTGTTACATGAACATCTTCATGGTTTGCAGCACGGTCTGCCAGATACCATAGCCCAGCGGTACCAGAACAATGATCCATGCAATACCCAGAGCTGCCGGTGATGTCGGCTTGGAAGCAGGCAGTGCGCCGGATTCCTGTGCATGCGCGATCTTGTCATCCAGAAGTGCTTTTGCTGCCTTGAGCTGTTCCTCTGTCATGTAGTGCTTGCTGTTAACCGGACGGATCAGGACAGCGCAAATGAACTCAACAACCAGGAAAGCTGCCATGATGTACAGCGTCACACTGTAGGCCTGTGCACGCGGCACACCAGAGTTGAGCTGCATGTCACGGATGACGTTAATCAAAAGCGGGCTCAAAAGACCGGCAGCCGACCATGCCGTCAGCAGACGGCCATGGATCGCGCCAACGAACTGGGTACCGAAGAGGTCAGCCAGGTAAGCCGGAATCGTCGCAAAACCACCGCCATAAAAAGTCAGACAGACGCAGACTGCGCACAGGAACAGAATCAGGTTCAGTGAAGATGCCAGCGTCGGAATGGTGGCATACAGGATGGCACCCACAATCGCGAAGATATAGTAGGTGTTTTTACGGCCAATCCAGTCAGACATGGTTGCCCAGAAGAGACGGCCACCGATGTTGAACAGGGAAAGCAGACCGGTAAAGCCCGCAGCAATAACAGCAACCTGGCCTTTTTGGGCATCAGTCAACTGGTCAAACGGTACACCCGGCAGGTTAATCAGATTACCGGCAAACACCTCCTGAAGAAGCGGAGATGCCATGGAAATAACGCCAATACCTGCAGCAACGTTCAGGAAGAGTACGCCCCAGCAGAACCAGAATTGCGGGGTACGCATGGCACGGTTGGTCTCAACGTTGAAAGCACTGGCTTCAATCAGACCGCCGTGGCCGTCATCAACCATGTTACCCGTATTTTTCGGCACAAAACCCTTCGGCATGTAGCCCGGAGGAGAAACACGAATGGTGAAAGCGCCTGCCAGCATAAAGCAGCAGTAAACAACGGCCATCGTCAGGAAGGTCTGCCACAGGCCGGTTGAGGTCGGTGTGGAATAGAAGTTCATCAGTGCCTGTGCCATCGGAGCGCCGCACATCGCGCCGCCACCGAAACCGCCAACGGCGAAGCCGGTGGACATACCGACACGGTCAGGGAACCATTTAATCAGCGTCGAAACCGGCGTGATGTAACCCAGACCCAGGCCGATACCGCCAATGAAAGCGCCAATCCATGCCAGCCACAGCTGGTGGAAATACATCGCGATGGATGCCAGCAGGAAGAAGCTCACGAAGCAGATGCAGGAAGTCACACCGCACTTGCGTGGACCGACATGCTCAAGCCAGTTACCCAAAATAGCAGTTGTGGTACCCAGCATGAAGAACAGAATCGCGAAAATGACACTGCACATCACCACTTTCCAGTCGCAACTGGTCGTGAAAAGCTGTCCAAAAACACTCATGTCAGCAGGACATGCAAGCGGTTTCCCGAGGCCTTGCTCCAGACCGATAATACGGGACATCGGCAACCAGAATACGGACATGCCGTAGCCCATGCCGACGCAAAGGTGGATCATCAATGCGGATGCAGGTACCATCCAGCGATTGAATCCTTCCCCTGCAATAGTGTATTCCTTATTTAGGAATTTTAAGCCAGCCATACTATTACTCTCCTAGGATAAAAAAACGAAAACGTCTAAAGATATATGTAAAGCTTCAGCATGCACGAGGTATGTGCATGCCATAAAAAAATCCTTTTTGACGCAGCATGATAACACTGCTTATTTTTATCGGCTATAGGCAATTTTTTGCATAATTGCCGGGCATCTCGGTTAAAATGCCGTATGTACAAAGTTTCGATAGAACCTCACTGGCGAATCGCCTTCGGCAAAAACCCCTCCATGGATACGGCTTTACTGTTGCGGCTGCTGACAGTAATACATTCTGAAGGCGCAATTTTACAGGCGGCAAAGATCCTTGGCCTGTCATACAGGCATGCCTGGGGCCTTTTGCGTGAAGCTGAAAACATTTTCGGAGCCCCTTTGCTTCAAAAGCACAGGGGGCGCGGCACGACGCTGACCCGACTTGGTACCACGCTCCTGTGGGCAGACCGGCGAATCAATGCCCGTCTGTCTCCCACTCTGGAAAGCCTGTCATCGGAACTGGAACGCGAGCTCAGCCGCAGCATTTCCGATTCAACCAATCCGGTTCGTCTTTATGCCAGTTATGGATTTGCTGTTGCAGCCCTGATGGAGCGTATCAACGCAATTGAGCTTCCGGTTGAGCTGCGCTACCTGAACAGCATGGAATCTATTGCCGCCTTTTCGCAAAACGAATGCGAACTGGCCGGATTTCATATCCCGATAGGGGCTTTTGAAACAGAAACCGTGCAATTGTTCATGCAATATCTGTGCCCGAAAAAGCACCAGTTGATTCATCTGGCACACTTGAAGCAGGGTTTGCTGGTCGCTCGCGGCAATCCCAAAAAAATCCGGAAACTGGAAGATATCGCCCGGCGAGGCATTCGTTTTGTCAATCGGCAGACCGGATCAGGAACGCGGCGCACACTGGAACTGCTTCTGGAAGAAAACAATATCCCGCACACCGCCATCAACGGGTTTGAAACCGCTGAATTTACCCATGCCGCCGTTGCCGCCTATATTGCCAGTGACATGGCTGATGTGGGCTTTGGCGTGGAAACCGCCGCGCGACACTTCGGCCTTGATTTTGTGCCATTAATGCAGGAACGCTACTTTTTTGCCGTTTCCAGGAACGCATGGCAAAACACGCCGTTAAGTGATGTCTTTGGCATCATGAAAAGTGAGGATTTCAAACAGCATGTCAACCAGCTTGGCGGCTACGATGCCAGTGAAGCCGGGCAGATACTCGATCTTGAAGACGCCTTTGGCGCAACTGTCATGGCATAGATCAGGACTTTTCCATCACAACCGGCGGCAGGCGGCTGCTTTTGTCCCTGGCTTTTTGCGATATTTTTGCAGCAAGACGCCGCGCCATCGTCATGAACAGCTGTGAAACCACACCATCCGGATCGGCAACCACCGGCGGAATACCGGCATCACCCTGCTCCCTGACCGAAAGCTGAAGCGGCAATTCTCCCAGGATCTCCACACCATAGGTTTCGCTCATCTCTTTTGCTCCGTGCTCGCCAAAAATCGGCTCGCTATGACCACAATGAGAACAGATATGCTGGCTCATGTTTTCAATAATGCCAAGGACCGGGATATTCACCTTTTCAAACATAACCAGTCCTTTTTTCGCATCAAGCAGCGCTATATCCTGTGGCGTGGTCACAATCACGGCACCGGTCACGGGAAATCGCTGTGACAGCGTAAGCTGAATATCGCCCGTACCCGGCGGCAGGTCGACAATCAGATAATCCAGGTCATGCCAGTTCGTTTTTTCCAGTAACTGGACCAGAGCCTGCGTCACAACCGGCGCGCGCCAGATAACCGGCTCATCCGGATCAATCATCAGACCGATGGAAATGATCTGCACACCATATTTTTCCAGCGGGTCGAAAGTCTGCCCGTCAGAGGATTGCGGCTTTTCATTCAACCCCAGCATCATGGGCTGGGATGGTCCATGAATATCCGCGTCCAGAATGCCGACTCGCGCACCTTCCGCGGATAAGGCCAGCGCCAGGTTGACAGCGACGGTCGATTTGCCGACACCTCCTTTTCCTGATGCAACGGCAATAATGTTTTTAACATTTGACATAGGCCTCAGCATGCCCTGCACGGCATGTGTCCTGATCGCCGAACGGATTTCAACATCAACACTTTCGATACCCGGCATTTCCTGCAAAGCGTCAACCACCTGTTTTTCAATACTCCCCCACTGGCTTTTTGCAGGGTAAGGCAACTCAATAAATACCTGCACGCTGGCACCATCAATCCTGATTTTCCTGATCATTTCCGATGAAACCAGGTCCTTGCCCGTATTGACATCCACCACTCCTGAGAGCGCTTTCTTAACGGATTCCTCGGTTATTCGCATTTTTTTCTCCAGACAGACAGACGCAAAGTCTAACGCAATTGCCAAAGGTACCGCAAAGCCCTATGCTTTAGACTTTACGACACTGTTACAATGTTTTTTTCTCTTTCTTCAAACTGCCATGTCCCGAAAACTTTTTGTTACTACTGCACTTCCCTATGCCAATGCCCAGTTTCATATCGGGCACATCATGGAATATATCCAGGCTGATATCTGGGTCCGTTTTCAGCGAATGCAGAAAGACGATGGCAAACCACGTGAAGTTCACTTTGTGTGCGCGGATGATGTTCATGGCGCCCCTATCATGATCGCTGCTGAAAAGGCCGGGAAAACACCCCAGGAATTTGTCAGGGAAATCGCCGCCGGACGCCAGAAACCCCTGGATGGCTTTCATATCCGGTTTGATCACTGGGACTCCACGGACAGTCCGGAAAACCATGAACTGTCCCGTGAGATCTACCAGAACCTGAAAGCGCGCGGCTTGATTGAAACCCGTACGATTGAGCAGTTTTTTGACCCGGTCAAGGAAATGTTCCTGCCGGACCGTTACATCAAGGGAGAGTGTCCAAAATGTGGCGCAAAAGACCAGAACGGCGACTCATGTGAAGTCTGCAGTTCGGTCTATTCCCCGCCTGAACTGAAAGAGCCCTATTCCATTTTGAGCGGCGTCACACCGGTGCTCAAATCCTCGGAGCATTTTTTCTTCCGTCTCTCTGACCCGCAGTGTGCCGCCTTTTTGCGCGAATGGGCACTGGGCAATGCAAACGGTCACCCCCGCCTGCAATCCGAAGTTGCCAACAAGGCCCGGGAATGGCTGGAAGGAAAAGAAGGCGAAGAAAGCGGCCTGTCCGACTGGGACATCAGCCGCGATGCCCCTTATTTCGGCATTGAGATCCCCGATGCTCCTGGCAAGTATTTTTACGTCTGGCTGGATGCGCCTGTCGGCTATCTGGCATCCCTGAAAAACTATTTCAGCCGGATCGGCAAAGATTACGATGCCTTCCTGGCTGACCCCGAGACCGAGCAATATCACTTTATCGGCAAGGATATCATTTACTTTCATACGCTTTTCTGGCCGGCTATGCTGCACTTTTCCGGCAAAAAAGTGCCGGATAATGTGTTTGTCCATGGTTTCATTACCGTATCCGGTGAAAAAATGTCCAAATCCCGTGGCACCGGCATCTCCCCGATCCGTTATCTGGATATCGGGATGAACCCCGAGTGGCTGCGCTACTACATTGCCGCCAAACTGAATTCCCATGTCGAGGATGTCGACTTCACCGCTGAGGATTTCATGGCCCGCGTGAATGCCGATCTGATCGGAAAATATGTCAATATCGCCAGCCGTGCGGCAGGATTTATTACCAAAAGGTTTGGCGGACGCATTGACCTGGGCGGTGCTGAATCCGGTGATTCACTGCTAAACCAGATTCGCGCCGGAGCAGATGAAATTGCCGCTCTATATGACAGCCGTGAGTACAGCCGTGCACTGAGGCAAATCATGCATTATGCCGATATAGTCAACGCCTATGTGGATGAGCACAAGCCCTGGGTTCTGGTCAAGGATCCGGCGCGCGAATCCCTCCTGCATGAGGTCTGCAGCAAACTTCTGGAAGCTTTCCGGATTCTAACGATCTACCTGAAACCGGTTCTGCCGGCACTGGCGGAAAAAGTGGAAACCTTCCTGAACGTGGCTCCCATGCAGTGGGCTGATATTCAGATCCCCATGGAAAACGGCCATACGGTCAATACCTATGAACATCTGATGCAACGGGTCGATGAAAAACTGATGGATGCCCTGGTTGAACCGGACAAACCGGTGCCGCCTGCTGAAAAAGCAGAAGATGCTGCCGACACTATCGATGCCATTGCACCCGAGGTTACGATTGATGATTTCATGAAAATTGATCTGCGGGTTGCCAGAATTGTTGAATGCGATCTGGTTGAGGGTGCCGACAGGCTGTTGCGTTTTTCCCTGGATGTGGGAGAAGGCCGCCTGCGAAATGTTTTTGCGGGTATTCGCTCGGCATACAAGCCCGAAGAACTGGTGGGCAAAATGACGGTTGTGGTCGCCAACCTGGCTCCCCGGAAAATGAAATTCGGTATTTCGGAGGGAATGGTACTGGCTGCGTCTGACAAGGATGATACCGGTATTTATATCCTGCAGCCATGGCCTGGCGCCATGCCTGGCATGCGAATACGATAAAAAGGACAGGCTATGAAGATCGTAGTGAGGGAAGCGGTTCTTGATGACGCCAGACTGATCGCCGATCTGACCCGTCAGGCATGGGCAGGCAAAGTCGCTGCCTATTCCGGCGGACATACTGAAACAGAAGCAACTGTTTTGCCGGATCTTCAGCAGGGCGGCGCATTTATCCTCATGATCGACGACAAGCCGGTCGGGTGTGCCCGCTGGCTGCCGGAAGACGAAAATGGCAATGTCTGGAAAATCCGCCGCATGGGCATTCTCCCCGAATATGGCGGTCACCGCCTCTCCGAACATCTGCTGGAGGCCATTATTCATCACGCGCATACCTGCGATATCAGCGAGCTGCACATGGCGCTCTATCCTGAACATGAGCGTCTTGCCGATGTTTATGCCGTATTTGATTTCCATATCGCGCCGGAACTTGAATTTTCACTTCGTGACTCGCTGGCTCCCCCTCCCATCATGCTCAGGAAGTTTTTTGACTGATATCAGGCACCTCCAGGATCAGGCAAAACCGGCATGACAAGTTAAAATACGCAAAAACAGGAAAGGGATTGATGAAATTTTTCTGGCGGCAACCCACTTACCAGTCCGACCTGGATAACCTGCTTGAGCAACTGTCCAGGGATAACCCTGCCTTGCCCGTCGAAAAAGAAGCGGGGCTAAAACGCTTATGGGATAAAGCGCCATTCAGTCCGGATGACGCCATCCGCAACAAACAATCGCTTTTGCCGCAGCCGGCCAATCCCTACCTTTAAAGCTGACGCTTTTCCAGATATGACAACGCCAGGCCAAACCTCACCGGATATCACGGCCCCGACGCCCGAAACCGGGCATGATGAGCCTGTTGCCTTTGCCCGGCTGTATGGGGAAGCACTGACGGAGCTTCCTGCCGATCTCTATATTCCGCCTGAAGCACTGGAAATTTTTCTGGAAGCATTCGAAGGACCACTTGATCTGCTCCTTTACCTCATTCGGCGGCAGAATTTCAATATCCTGGATATTCCCATGGCACAGCTGACCGAACAGTATCTGATTTATGTCGACCAGATACGTCAGCACAAGCTGGAACTCGCAGCAGAATACCTGCTCATGGCGGCAGCCCTCGTGGAAATCAAATCCCGCATGCTCCTGCCTTCTGTTAAAAGCCAGGATGCGGAAGAGGCGGACGATCCACGTGCCGAACTGGTCAGGCGCCTTATGGAGTATGAACGCATCAAACTGGCAGCCTCCAAACTCGATGACATGCCCAAACTCGGCGATGATTTTTTCACGACCAGCATCCCGATTCCCAAGGATGTCGCCCCTCGCTGGCCGGATGTTGTGCCTGTTGATCTATACAACGCCTTTACGGAAATTATCCGGCGCAGCAAGCTGACGACCAGCCATACCGTCGGGAAACAGGGCCTCTCGGTACGAGAGCACATGTCTGCCATCCTCCGCCGCCTGCAGACAACAGGTTTTGTCGAATTTCATGATTTGTTTGATGTAACAGAAGGGGTGGCCGTTTTGATCGTGCACTTTCTTGCGCTTTTGGAACTGGCCAGGGAATCGCTGGTCGAAATTACCCAGGC
>JAJDFZ010000040.1 GCA_030269625.1 Oxalobacter sp. OttesenSCG-928-P03
TCAACAACCAGTGAGGAAGGAAATATGCATTTGGATCATGTTGAAACAACGTCATTCGTCAATGCTGAATCGATGTCGCATTCGTTTGCCGCCATGCTGAAAGATGGGCGGGAGCGATTGCCACAGTCAAAAAGAGCCGAGCTCAACCTTATCCTGAACCATATGGAAAAGAAATATGGTGTTCTCATCAGTGAGTTGAGGGAAAGGGATGAGGTAAGCTACCTGATTGCGCCGCCTGCCAGGGGCCGCAGGGTGGAGGAGCGGAGCTTTGTTGTGGGCAAGTATTCAAACGAGCATATGATGCGCAATTTTGCCCGCTATCTGAACAGAGGCAGGCTGAGCCGGAAAAATATTGATGAGACCATCTATGAGATGAAGTCGTTGCAGGAGTTCTGCCAGTAAACCGGTTTCAGGCAGCCGCAGCAAAAGGAGGCGATAGCCTCCTTTTGTATTTTTGGGGGGCGGCGGAAAAGGGCGCTATTTTTGCCGGAGTTTTCCGAAGATCGAGAGGGCATCGGACGATGTTTCGGCAAAATCGCGCGGATAGGCATGCATGCCGTTTTTGTATCCGTTTACCCATGCCCTGAATGCGGACACCTTTTCCGGGCTGGCATGGTTGACCTGTATACCCTGCCTGGCGATCAGTTCTTCAAATTCTGCGGGTATTTCAACGGCATTTTTCCCGAAATACCAGTATTTTCGGGAGGCAAAAACAGGCGGATTGTGCCGGGTATCTTTTTTCCTGTGCGCGTTTCCACGGTGATAAAGGCTTTCATGCTGGAGCCAGGCGCCGTTGTCGAAGCTGTAAAAATTGTCTCCGCATTTCTGTTCGTCTGTGCCGTCGGGAACTGGTTTTTTGCACTGGAAATCGGGGTGAAGAAAATATTCGCGCAGGGAAAGGCGAATCTGAACTTCCATGGCGAACAGCAGCCGGTATCCTTTTTCCGAATGAAAAAATCCGGCAATCCAGTCGCCGCTGTATGCGCGGGCGTGCATGTGGTTTGGCGTGGCAAGGGCCAGGGTGCACCACTGGAAAAAAGGGTTGGGCGCCAGGCCGGTGTCTTCTGTCACGATGTAGGTATAGAGCTTGCTCATGGTTTGCCGCGATTTTTGCATACTTTATCAATTTAACACGGCTTTTCGGCTTGCAGGATGGCAGCGCTTTTGGATACATTAGCAGGGAGCATGCCTTTTTTCGCTTTCTGATACCTTTCACCGCGAACCGGTCTTTCTGAAGGCGGTTTTTTCTCAGGGTAGGGTAGCCTGCCTGGAGAGAATTTGATCCTGTGCGCCCTTTTTGAGGCTGCTTTGTGGCAATATGAGACGGACAGGATATCCTGAAATAAATGACGCTATGGCCAATCTCAAAATCCGGGAAAAACTGACCTTGAAGCCGGTGGACAAGGATCATCTGGAACAATTCAACAAACTGCTCCGGTATGTTTTCCAGGTGACCAGCAAGGACCTGCTCGATAGCGGGTACGAGGATGGCGAACTGATCCGCTCCAAGCTGCCCATGCTGGAGAGGGCGGATGTTTTCGGGTGGTTCAACGAGGATAACCTGGTTTCCCAGATCTGCATTTATCCCTGTACGGTCAACATCCATGGCCGGATATACGATATGGGCGGGATCACCGGTGTCGGGACTTACCCGGAATATGCCGGTATCGGGCTGATGAATGATCTTGTTCGCGTGGCGCTGGGCGCGATGCGTGAGAAGGGGCAGTGGATTTCGTATCTTTATCCGTATTCGGTGCCTTTTTATCGCCACAAGGGCTGGGAAATCATGTCTGATGTCCTGAGCTATACCATTCCCGATACCCGGCTGCCCAAACAGGTGGATGTGCCGGGGTATGTTGAAAGGGTGGGGGTCGATCATCCTGATGTGCTGGAGACTTACGATCATTTTGCCCGGCGGACTCATGGCGCGCTGATACGCGGGGAGGATGACTGGGAGGAGTACTGGCGCTGGGAAAACGAGGATGAGCGCACTGCGGCGGTTTACTACAATGAAGATCGCGTTCCGACCGGTTTTGTGATTTACCGGGTGGAGGAGGATATTTTCCACATCAAGGAAATGATCTACCTGGATATGGAGTCGCGCAGGGGGTTGTGGAATTTCATCAGCGCGCATTTTTCCATGATTGACGAGGTGCAGGGCAAGATTTACAAAAACGAGCCGCTGGCCTTTTTCCTGGACGACAGCGAGATAACGGAAACGATTACGCCGTACTATATGGCACGTATCGTGGATGTAAAGGCTTTTCTTGAGCGTTTTCCTTTTGCCGGCGTGAAGGCGCCTTTCCATTTCATTGTGAGTGACCCTGCTGCCGAGTGGAATAACGGTATTTTTTGCATAGCCGGGTCGGAAAACGGCAGGAATGTTATTTCTTCCGAGCCGCAGGGGCCGTCTGTGAAGCTGACGATACAGACGCTTTCCTCGCTTCTGATGAATTATCGCAGTGCCAGTTATTTTGCCGATCTGGAACGCATTGAGGCTGATGCGGAAACGATCAAGATGCTGGAAAGCGTGATTCCCAACCAGGAACCGTATTTTTCCGACTATTTTTAACTTTCTTTCACCTGCCTGCAGTCAAGCCGCGCCGGTTGCGGCTTTTTTTGTGCGGGAGCGAGAGGTGAAGGGAATGTCTGACTTTTGTTCAGGATCATATTTGTCCTTTGTCTTTGGGATTACAGTCGTTTACTGGCAAATCAAAGGAGGCGGAACATGAATTTTCTTGAATCAAAAGGCGTCCGGGTGGAAACGGTGAGGCCGGTGATGGGCAGGCTCAAAAACGGGGAACTCAGTCCGGAATCGCTGCATCTTTATATCGGTGGCGAAGAGAAGCAAATCTCGGTAGATACGACAGATGAAACGCTTTATATGCAGGCGCAGGAAATCGATCCGGATGATGTTGAAAAAGTTTTCAGTCACCTGAAGAAGATGCGCAACCGGATAGACTGGCTGGGTCAGGAGAGGAGATAAACCGTTTTTTCACAGTAAGGTGCCCGGGGGCGAATATTCCGGGCGCTCAGGCGAAAAAAATCCCCGCAGCAGATGTTGCGGGGATTTTTCGGGGTTGCGTGTCTTACGCGTGTTCGCCGAGCACAGAAACCGTGACGTTGACGGTAACGTCGGTGTGCAGGGAAACCGAGACAGGGAAATCACCCACGGTTTTCAGCGGGCCTGTCGGCAGGCGAACCTGTGATTTCTGGATTTCAAAACCCTGCTTGGAAAGCGCTTCGGCAATATCCGCATTGGTGACGGAACCGAAGAGGCGGCCGTCAACACCGGATTTTTGCAGGATCTGGACGGTCATGCCATCCAGTTTTTCGCCCTGGCCTTTGGCTGCCGAGAGTTTTTCAGCGGCGGTTTTTTCCAGTTCGGCGCGGCGCGCTTCAAATTCCTCGATAGCCGCTGCGGTGGCGCGGCGCGCCATGCGTTGCGGAATGAGGTAGTTGCGAGCATAACCATCCTTTACGCGCACGATGTCGCCGAGGTTGCCCAGATTGGTGATTTTTTCCAACAGAATAACTTGCATGATTCTCTCCGATATCTGATAAACGCACCGCGATTATGACTGGTGCAGGGATGTGTACGGCAAGAGGGCCAGAAAGCGGGCGCGCTTGATTGCCGTATCCACCTGACGCTGATAGATCGCGCGGGTGCCGGTCAGACGGGCTGGCATGATCTTGGCGTTTTCCTGGATGAAGTCTTTCAGGGTTTCGATATCTTTGTAATCGACCTGTTCTACCTTGGCTGCCGTAAAGCGGCAGAATTTCTTGCGCTTGAACAGCGGGTTTTGCTGTTTGCGTCTTTCTCTCATTTTACCTTTGTCGTTTTTTCTACCGGTTGCCATGTTGAGGCTCCTATATAAGTAATTTATTCCTGATCCGTTATGGATGTGATGTTGGTAATGTGAAATACGAGTGTTTTGCTTTTCTGGCTTTTCGCTGCCATAAAACCGGTAAAGCGCTGAATTTGTCCGGGTTCCAGTTTTTCAAGCCTGCCGGCAATGCTTCCGATTGCCTTGGCCGGTACTTCAAATTCAACGATACGCGCGGTTTCGGCTTCAGTCTGCTCTGAACGGTGCTGCAGTCTGGCTGTTATGACCGGTATTCCTGCCGGGGTATAACGTATTGCGTCCCGTTCGATGATGCTGGCCACAAGGCAAAGCCGGTTTTCCAAAAGCTTTTTGCTCCTCCTGTCACATTTACCGGATTATTCTGAAGCGCTGTCAGCTTCTTCTTTTTCGGCCACTTCAGCCACAGGTGCTGCTGCTACGGGCTGGCTTGCTGCCGGTTCCGGTTCAGCGCGGCTTTTTGATGATTCTTCCTTTTGTGCGGATTTCATCATGGGGGAAGGGCCGGTTTCCGCTTTTTTCATTTTCACTGTCAGGTGACGCAGGATGGCGTCATTGAATTTGAAAGCGGTTTCGAGTTCCTGCAGGGTCTCGTGGTTGCATTCGATATTCATGCAAACATAGTGAGCCTTGGCGAATTTGTTGATGAGGTAGGCCAGCTGGCGGCGACCCCAGTCTTCAACACGGTGAATCAGACCACCTTTGGAGGTGATCGTGTTTTTGTAACGCTCGATCATGGCCGGAACCTGTTCACTCTGGTCCGGATGAACGATAAACACAATTTCATAGTGACGCATTAAATACTCCTTATGGACATTAAAAATAGCCCACCCCGGCGTCAGGTCGGGTGTGGGAAGAAGAAAACATGCGATTTTACCTGTACATTCAGCCTTTTGCAAGAATCCGGCAGCACCGGAATAAAGAAATCGGGCATGTCAGGGAGAGAATCTCCCCTTTTCCGCGATTTTATTTTGCTTTTGCCTGTTAGACAGTATAAAATACTGTGAATATCCACAGGGGTTGTGCAGGTTTGCACATCACGGCTGTTTTTTGAAAAGAGGTTTCCATGAAAAAGCTTACCGCACGGCAGCAACAGATTCTGGACCTGATCAGCAGGGCTATCGAACAGACCGGCTTTCCGCCAACGCGTGCCGAAATTGCCAGCGAGCTGGGTTTTCGCTCGGTCAATGCCGCAGAAGAGCATCTGCAGGCGCTGGCCCGAAAGGGAGCTATCGAAATCACACCGGGCATTGCAAGGGGAATTCGCCTGCCGAATCCGGATGCACAGTCTGCCAATGCAGACCGCTATCAGCAGTACAGTGTTCCACTTGTCGGGCGGGTTGCCGCAGGTTCGCCTATCCTGGCGCAGGAGCATGTCGAGTCAGAGTACCGCCTTGACCCGGCCCTTTTTTCAGACAGGCCCGATTTTCTCCTGAAGGTACGGGGGCTTTC
This sequence comes from Oxalobacter sp. OttesenSCG-928-P03, assembly GCA_030269625.1. Taxonomy (GTDB): domain Bacteria; phylum Pseudomonadota; class Gammaproteobacteria; order Burkholderiales; family Burkholderiaceae_D; genus Oxalobacter. The sequence goes on from JAJDFZ010000040.1 coordinate 5,316, forward strand.
CATGCGTGATATCGGCATCATGGAGGGAGACCTTATCGCCGTGAAGAAAACCGAACGGGTCAGAGACGGCCAGATTGTCGTGGCCCGTATCGGGGATGAGGTGACGGTAAAACGCTTCAAAAAGGCGGGACGCAACATTGAGCTGCATTCGGAAAATCCCGATTTCGAGCCGATCGTCGTGCAGGGCGATACCGATGACTTTTCGCTGGAAGGGCTGGTTGTCGGGCTGGTGCGAACACTCCAGTAAATAGCGATACGGGCTGCCGTACTCCTGGCTAATCCTTCCTGGCAGCCTCTCTTTTCAGAATCCGCTTGGATATGCCGCGCAGGATATTGATTTCCTCCACCTCCAGTTGAGTCCGGGAAAAGAGCCGCCGCAGCCGCGACATCAGTTTTTGCGGATGGTCTTCGTTGAGAAAACGGATTGCGGCCAGCGCTTCTTCAAGGTGGTTCAGCATGCCTTCAATCTGGGCGACAGTAGCAGGCTCATCTTCAAATCCGGCCGATTCCACATTCTGGTCAGGCAGGGTTTCCTGCGGGAGAGCCATGCGGCACTCATAAGCGAGTATCTGCACGGCCTGTGCCAGGTTCAGGGAGGCATAGGCCGGATTGGCCGGAATACTGATCATGGCATGGCATTTTTCGACAATCTCATTGGGCAGCCCGAATTTTTCGCTGCCGAAAACGAGCGCCGGATTCAGTTCCGGACGGGAAGCGATGCAGGAAGCGGTTTCGCGTGCCGTCATGATCGGCGGCGAAAATTCACGAAAGCGGCTGGTAACAGCCCCGGCAAAACGGCAGTCAGCCAGCGCCTCATCAATGGAATCAAAAATTTCGGCGTTTTCAAGTACATCCACGGCGTTGCTGGCAAGCTGGATGGCGGTTTCATGCGTCAGCACATCAGGCAGGCGCGGGCGGACAAGGATCAGGCGCGTAAACCCCATGGTTTTCATGGCACGGGCCACCATGCCGACATTGCCGGGATGGCTTGTTTCGACCAGAATAAAGCGCAGATTGGAAAAAAGGGATATATCCGTTTGTGATGTGTTCATTTACAATAACGGTTTGTAAAAATCCGGCAAAAAGGGAATCGTTTTTATTTTTCCGACAGTTTACTGTTTTGCCGGATGGCTCGCTCATTAAAATTTTTTGTTCAAGAATCGTGCTGCTGTAAGGGGGCACGGGTTTTTTATTTTAACGGAAGTACTATGCACCCTATGCTTAACACGGCGGTCAAGGCAGCACGCCGTGCCGCCTCGATTATCAATCGTGCCACCTTTGACCTGGAAAAGGTTACCGTCATGGCAAAAAGACAGAATGATTTTGTCACGGAGGTCGACAAGGCGGCTGAACAGGCCATTATCGACGCTTTGCTGACGGCTTACCCGTCTCATGCCATCCTGGCAGAAGAGTCCGGCCCCTCATCCAACCTGAATGACGAAAGCGAATTTGTCTGGATTATCGATCCGCTTGACGGCACAACCAATTTCATCCACGGTTTCCCCCAATATGCCATTTCGATCGCCCTGCAGCAAAAAGGGGTGATTACCCAGGCCGTTATTTACGATCCGGTTCATAACGACCTTTTCACGGCCAGCAAGGGAAGCGGCGCATTCCTGAACAACAAACGCCTTCGTGTTTCCAAAACGGACCGTCTGGCACAGGCACTGGTCGGCACAGGTTTCATTGGCCGCGACAAGGACCCGGAAACCCTGAAAAATTTCCTCAAGATGTTTGAAGTCATGACCATGAACTGTCATGGGCTGCGCCGTCCCGGTGCGGCAACGCTTGACCTGGCTTATGTGGCGGCAGGCCGGTATGACGGTTTTTTTGAAAAAGGGCTCAATGCCTGGGATATCGCAGCCGGTGCCCTGCTGGTGACCGAGGCTGGCGGTATCGTTGGTGATTTTCACGGTGAATCGGACTACCTGGACAAGGGAGATATCATTGCCGGTAATCCCCGCATTTTTGCCCAGATGCTGCATCTTTTGAAGCCGTTTGCCTGAGGACGCGGCACCCCGTTTTTTCCGGTCACGTGAAATTCGCCTTCAGCCTCGATCTTTTTTGCCATGTTGTCGACAACATGGGAGATGCAGGCGTGTGCTGGCGTCTGGCCCGGCAACTGGCAAGGGAATACCCGGTTCAGGTAAACCTGCGGATAGACCGGGTTGAAGTGTTGCAAAAAATCTGCCCGGATATCGATCCCGGCAAAAGCGTGCAGCAGGTTGCCGGTGTGACAGTGACACACTGGCCGGAAACTTTCCCGGATGTGCCGCCGTCATCGATTCCGGATGTGGTTGTTGAAGGGTTCGGATGCCGTTTGCCGGACAATTATGTTTCAGCCATGGCCCGCCGTTCGCCGGCACCGGTCTGGATCAACATGGAGTATCTGAGCGCGGAAGCCTGGGTAAATGATTGCCACGGAATGGCTTCGCCCCATCCCTCCTTTCCCCTGACAAAGTATTTTCTTTTCCCCGGTTTTACACGGCAGACGGGAGGACTTTTACGAGAGGCGGCTCTCTTTGACGAGTGCAGGCGTTTCCAGGAAGACGAAGCAAACCGCCGCGCTTTTTTTCGCCGTGCCGGTGTTGAAGGGGATGCTGACGTTGTTATTTCCCTTTTCTGTTATGAGGATGCGCCGGTGACGGCGTTGTTTGCATCGCTTGCGCAGCAGAAGGAAAGGCAGGTGCGCTGTCTCGTGCCGGAAGGGGTGGCGGCAGTACAGGTCAGCCGTTTTCTTGGCGAACCGGCGGTGCCGGGGGCAAGGCGAACAGAAGGCCGGTTGACGGTACAGGTCATCCCGCTCGTGGAGCAGGATGAGTATGATCGCCTGCTCTGGTCGTGTGACCTGAATTTTGTCCGGGGGGAGGATTCTTTCGTTCGTGCACAGTGGGCGGCGCGGCCTTTTGTATGGCAGATTTACCCCCAGGATGAGGGAGCGCACATGGTCAAGCTGGACGCTTTTCTTGGGCATTACCTTTCCGGCGCCTCACCTGAAATGGCCGAAGCGGTCAGGGGTGCCTGGTACGGGTGGAATGCCGCTGTATCGCCAGAGGCCGGCGATGCCTTTTTGCCGGGGGATAAGCTGTGCGCCATGTTGCCGCAATTGAGGGCTTATTGTGTGAAATGGGCTGACGAGCAGGCCAAAATCGAAGATTTTGCCTCGTCATTGGTCCGATTTATCAGCAGTTTGCGTTAAAATAAAAAGCTTCACCAAACGCGCTTGCATTACCGCGTGACCGGACAGATGCAGGTTTTTTTCAGCTTTAAATTATCGTTATTTTATGAAACAAGCACAGGAAATACGTTCAGGCAACGTCATCATGGTCAACAATGAACCCATGGTCGTCCAGAAATCCGAATTCAGCAAATCCGGCCGCAATGCCTCCGTCTGCAAGATGAAAATGAAAAACCTGCTGACAGGTTCCAACATGGAAGCCGTTTATCGCGCCGACGATAAATTCGTCACGGTTATTCTCGAGAGAAAGCCGGTGACTTATTCCTATTTTGCCGAGCCGCTTTACGTCTGGATGGATGCGGACTACAACCAGTATGAAATCGAGGCGGACAATATGGGCGATGCGCTCAATTATCTTGAAGATGGCATGGAGGCTGATGCGGTTTTCTATGATGGCAAGGCGATTTCCGTGGAACTGCCCAATACGATTGTCCGTGAAGTCACTTATACCGAACCTGCCGTCAAGGGAGACACGTCTTCAGGCAAGGTTACCAAATCGGCCCAGATTGCATCGGGCTTTACCCTGCAGGTACCGCTTTTTGTCGATATTGGCGACAAGATCGAAATTGATACCCGCACCAACGAATATCGCAGCCGGGCCAACAAATAAACGCAGGCTTCAGTCCCTCTGCAATCCGGCGTAAACGGGCTGGCCGCCAGCCGGATCAAAGCGGTGTTATGGAAAGGAAATGATATGTCTGTTAGAAGCATGACAGGTTATGCAAGCACTTCGACCGAGACCGCTGCCGGATTGCTGACAATCGAACTCAAAAGCGTCAATTCGCGCTATCTTGACCTGCAGTTCCGCATGAGCGACGAGCTGCGCACGTTTGAGCCCATGCTCCGCGAGGCCGTTATGCAGCAGGTCACGCGCGGCAAGATCGAATGCCGTATTTCGCTTTCCCGCGAAAAAAAGGCCAGCCATTCATATGCGCTTAACCATGATCTGCTGAAAGAGCTGGCGTATCTCCAGGATAAGGTTCGCCAGCAGTTTTCTGATGCAGGCCCTCTCACGGTCAATGAGTTGCTGCGCTGGCCCGGCGTGATCGAGGAGGCCAATATCGAGCATGACATGCTGCAAAAGCAGCTGGTGTCGGCCATATCATCCACAGTGGAATCATTTGTTTCTGCCCGTGACAGGGAAGGACATGCCCTGACAGCGACGCTTCTGGAAAAGGTGGAGTCGATGGAAGCGATTGTGCAGCGCGTGACGCCGCTTATTCCCCAGATTCTCATGCAGTTTCAGCAAAAATCCATGGAACGCATGCAGGAGGCGCTGGGATTGGCGCTTACTGCTTCCGGGCATCCTCTTGTCTCAGAGCAGGATGCCTATGAGCGTATCCGCCAGGAAGTGCTGATGTACGGGACGAAAATTGATGTTTCGGAAGAATTGTCCCGGATGGCGATTCACCTTGATGAAACGCGCAATATCCTGAACAAGGGCGGTCCGGTGGGCAAACGCCTGGATTTCATGCTTCAGGAACTGAACCGTGAAGCCAATACACTGGGGTCAAAGGCGACTGTCAGGGATGTGTCGGATGCCTCTATCGATCTGAAGCTGCTGATTGAGCAGATGCGCGAACAGGTGCAGAACCTGGAGTAAGGAAGCGGGCCTGCTACCTGGCCATTCCCGTTTTTTGCGCTTCTTTCTGCATGCGCCGGTATTCGTCTTTCTTCATGTTCATGTAGTCTGATTTGCTGATCTCGTGTAATTGCGGATAGCGTTCTGTTGCGTCAAACCATGAAGAAAGACGCCTGTTCAGCTGTTCTCCTTTTGGCGCGGAAAGGGAGTCCAGCCAGGCTGAGACAGCCAGGTAATACCGCATGGTATTGCGTTCAATGACGCCCTGTATGCCTGATGCATATTCCGGGCTGCCATCCGCTTTTTTGCCGATAATGGTCAGGCCTTCCTTGTCGCTGCCTATTGTGCCCAGATAGGTATTCATGGCCAGTTTTGCCACGGTACCGTACTGGTAACCGTAATTCACGAAAATAAAACTTTGCCGGGTGTTGAGTGGAATCGCCTCCATGCTGATGTTGTAATTTGATGTGCCGTAGGGGCCGGAAGCGGCAGTCATGGCGATTTTCAGGTAATCTGCCCGGTCCGCAATTTTTTTGAAACGGTAGCGTATTTCCGTTGCCGTATCCAGTGACTGCGGTTTTTTTGTGCCGACATAAATCCGGATGGTGCTGTTCTCGATGGCGCGGCAGTATTTGACGTTGAGATGCAGGAAAAGGATCTCACACCATCCTGCCGGGTCCTGCAGGTTTTTCCTGACGGCAGAGAAAGGATGGTTGAGAATGCCGTATATTTCTCCGTCTGCCTTGTTTTCGCCCTGTGATGAGTTCAGCCGGAGCGGACTTTTGTAAGGGCTGTTTTCCAGTTCGGGTTTCAGTTTCGCATATGCATTACGCATGGCCTGCGCGGAACCGGTGTCCTGTGCACGGACACCATGGATCGTTCCCGCAGCAGCAAAAAACATAAAGCCAAGTATCAGCCTGCTCATAAAATGGTTTTTCATGGCGAATTCCTGTTTAAAAACGGTATGGTTTCAAAGAGAGCATTCATCTTGGGCGACGAGAATGAGCGGCTTATGCGATAGCGCAAGAAAAACAGGAAAGAAAATGCTGTTTTACGCACGAAACAGCATTTTTTGCGCAGTATATAATGTGAAAACTTTCACGGTCCGGCTCAGACCGGTTTTCGTCTGTCACATGAGAAGTATAAAACGCATATGATTCTTGTCACAGGTGCTTGCGGTTATATCGGCTCACATACCTGCATTGAGTTGCTCGAAAGGGGGTATCCGGTCCTGGCTATTGACAATTATGCCAACAGCTCCCGCGAGGCGCTGTTTCGTGTCGAGGAGATTACGGACAAGGGGGTTGCCTTTCATCAGTGCGATATCCGTGACCGTGTTCTTTTGAACCGGATTTTTTCAGATTATTCCATTGATGGCGTCATCCATTTTGCCGGGATCAAGGCAACAGGCGAATATCTTTCCGAACCGCTTCGCTATTTCAGCGTCAACGTCGGTGGCACGGTTACCCTGATGCAGGCGCTCTCGGATGCCGGTGTCAGACATATGCTTTACAGTTCATCGGCCAATATGTACGGACAGGGCGAGAGTGCGCCGGTTTCAGAATCCGCGCGTCTGTCGGCGGCGAATCCATATGGACGTTCCAAGTTGATGGCAGAAGTGATTCTGGCCGATCTGGTGCGGGCGGATCCCAGCTGGTCCATCGGTGTCCTGCGCTATTTCAATCCCGCCGGCGCTCATCCCAGCGGACGCATCGGGGAAGACCCCAAGGATATTCCCAACAACATCATGTTTTATGCTGCACAGGTCGCTGCAGGGGAACTCGACAAGCTGACCGTATTTGGTGATGACTATTCCACAGAGGATGGCACGCAGGTCAGTGACTACCTGCATGTCATGGACCTGGCCAGGGGCCACGTGGATGCGCTGGCCTATCTCTTTGCGCAGGACAAGGGGTTTACGGTCAACCTGGGCACAGGCCGCGGGTATAGTGTACTTGAGATCATCCGGGCTTTTGAACGGGTGACAGGACGTCCCATTCCCTATGAAGTCAAGCCCCGAAAAACGGCTGATACGCCGGTCAGCATTGCCAGTCCGTCTTTGGCGACCTCACTCTTTGGCTGGAAGGCAGAACACACGCTGGACGAAATGTGTGCCGATTACTGGCGGTGGGTCACCATGAACCCGAATGGTTACAAGGACTAGGAGCAGGGGTCATTCATCTGCATGCGGCAAAGCCGCTTTTTCCCTGTCTGACAGGGCGGTTTGTTCAGCCGTAACAGGCTTCGCGGCAGTTCACCTCGTCAAAGCGCGGATCATCTGCGCAAAAGTCCGGACTGGCAGTCAGTATGATCTGGCTTGTATAAAGTTCACCGTCAAGCCCGATATAGTCAACGTAGTCAATAATGAAGCCTTTTTTGTTGTCGGCAAGGGCTTTTTCGCCTCGTGAATTCAGGGTGTATGTCAGTGTGCCGTCCGGGTCAAGGCGGATATGACCATATCCTTCTTCTGTGCGGGGGGCCATCTTTGTCCCATCCGCACCGCCGTGTCTTTGGAACTGCGGCGTCGCGCTGATACTGAATCCGGTCCGGGCCTGATCAACGCATGTGATAAAACGCTCGTCGTGCGGACGGATTGCCGGCGTCGCATCGTCACTGTCCAGCAAAAAGCGATCATGGCTCCCGGAAAGGGGTTCCTTCTCTTTCGAGCGGTTC